>DQVW01000056.1 GCA_015661555.1 Methanothermococcus okinawensis | reverse complement strand
TGCCTTGTAAAGGGGAGGTACACCATACTGGAGGGGGAGAGGTATCTACATAACAACAGGTATATCTGTCTAAACTGTGCCCTTGAGGAGGTTAAAGAGGAGGTGGATATTGGGGAGAAATTTATAGAGAGTTTACTTAAAAGGCTAAAGGACGTGAACAAGGTCTTAGATCTACTGACCTCCAGGAACCCTGTAGTTAAACCTGATTTAACCAGGTATGACGTTTTAAGTGGAGGGAAGGAAGATATTAAAAACTACAGGGTTGATGAGTTGGACATCCCTGAAGAGTTAAAGAGGATACTGAAGAAGAGGGGGATAAAGGAGTTACTACCAGTACAGACCCTTACAGTTAAGGGAGGGTTGTTAAGAGGTAGAGATCTACTTGTAACCTCGGCTACATCCTCTGGGAAGACACTTATAGGGGAGTTGGCAGGGGTAAAGAATCTACTTGAAGGTAAGGGGAAGTTTCTCTATCTAGTGCCCCTGGTAGCCCTGGCAAATCAGAAGTACCTGGAGTTCAGGGAACGCTATAAAGAGATAGGACTAAGTGTAAGTTTAAGGGTTGGTACTGGGAGGTTGTACGAGGGACGATGTGAGGATGTGAATACAGACTTAGAGAGCGACATCATCGTTGGGACCTACGAGGGTATAGACTATCTCATAAGATCTGGGAAATTGAGAGGTATTGGGACTGTAGTGATAGATGAGGTCCACTCCCTAAATATGGAGGAGAGAGGGGCTCGCTTAGATGGACTTATAGGTAGGTTGAGATTCCTCAAGAGAATGGGAGAGGATATCCAGATGATATATCTCTCTGCCACCGTAGGAAATCCTCGGGAGCTCTCTAAAAGTCTAGGTGCCCATCTTATAACATACAGTGGCCGTCCAGTACCTCTAGAGAGGCATATCCTCTTTGCCAAGAACGAGTATCAAAAACTTAACATGATCAGGGAGATTGTAAGGAGGGAGTTTAACAAGGTGTCTAAGTACGGTTACAGGGGACAGAGTCTAATATTTACCTACTCCAGGAAGAGGGCCGAGTACATCGCGAGGTATCTTAACTCCAAGGGTATAAGGGCTGAGTACTACCATGGAGGGATGGAGTACAGGAGGAGGAGGCTGGTAGAGGAGAAGTTTATGAGGCAGGAGATTATGTGTGTGGTTACAACTGCCGCCCTTGCGGCAGGTGTAGACTTCCCAGCCTCAACTGTTATCCTCGAGAGTTTGGCTATGGGAGGTGACTGGCTCACCCCCTCAGAGTTTCAACAGATATGTGGGAGGGCTGGAAGGAAGGGTATGCACGATATGGGAAAGGTCTATATGTTGATAGAGATCGGTAAGAAGTATCACGCCAAGATGGAGAGAAGTGAGGAAGAGGTGGCCTTCCAGCTGTTAAACTCTGAACCTGAGGATGTTGAAGTGATCTACGAGGAGAGGGAGGAGATGGAGCAGGTACTGGCAAGTCTATGTACCATTGAGAGATACAGGAGGTACTATAAAGGTATGAAGGGTTGTAGGAAGAGGGAGTTGCTACCCAAAGTCCCCCTCATGGGTAGCAACCACAGTTTAGACTATATCCTTGGTAAACTTGTAGAGTATGGCATGGTAAATGAGGGAGAGGATATAGAGGTGACCAAGTACGGATACTTTACAGGTATATCCTTCCTCTATCCAGAGGATGCAGAACTTATAAGGAAGAATTTGAACCTTCCAATTGTGGATCTTCTATCCCTAGTTAACCCCTTTGAAGGGGTATACATCCCCATGGGTCTTAAGAACAGGATAAGTAAGGTGATCAATGTAAATATCCCTACAAAGTTCATCGACGCCTTTGAGATAATAAAGGAGAATATGGAGAAGATAACAGATAGGAATTTACGAGATAGGATAATACCCTGGATAATGGAGTTCGAGGGCATGATAGAGGAGGACATCGTCAGATACTTCTCCAAATATATCATCAACCTGAGGATAGGGGGGAAAACACCCCTACAGATATCCAGGCATATATACCATACCTTGAACCTTCAGACCTACCCAGGGGATATCTACAACTACCTGGAGAGTACCGTGAAAATACTTGATGCTATAGAGAGGATAGGATCTATCTATAACAGGAAGGTCTCGAAGGATGCGGCCTACTACAGGAGAAAGATCTGCAACCCCCATCAAAAGTGTAAAGAGAGTTAAGTATGGAGATTGGTATACTTGATATAAAGGGAGCCCTTCCCTGCTTCGAAGACTTTGGAAATCTACCTACCTTGGCAGTTAGAGAGGATAACCTCCACGTCATCAAAGATCTAGATATGTTAATCATCCCCGGAGGTAGTCTTATAGAGAGTCTCTCCCTAAATGAGAAGTTGAAGAAACACCTCTTAGAGTTTGAGGGCATACTCTTTGGAGTGTGTAGTGGATTTCAGGTACTCTCTAAGAGGGTGGATATAGGGAGGAAAAGTAGTTATCCTGTATTTAGAGAGGGGTTGGGGCTGTTAGATGTGGAGTTCTCCCCTTTGATATGTACAGATAGGGTGGAGTTTAAGTTGATGGATAACTCTATCTTTGGGAGAGCTGGAGAGAGGGGGGAGGGATTTCACTGTCACACCTACGGAGATATAAAGGTTGGTAAGGGGGTTAAGATACTAAGTGTATCTAAAGTTGAGAAGTTAAACTACAGATACCTTGAGGAGGAGAGGTACATCCTCTCAGGGGTGTATCGTAAGAACGTATATGGTACCATGGTTCATGGATTCCTGGACAACCCCCATATAAGGAGAAATCTACTGGAGAGTTTAGGTGTAGATGAGGAGGAGTATGAAACTATACTAGAGAAAAACAGGAAGTTGAGGGAGGAGTTGAAAAGGAGATCGTTAGTACACTCCAGGGAAAAATGTAGAGATAGTAAAAAAAGAGGGATAATCCTTCTATCTACAGGTTCCCACTGTGGAAAAACTTTTTTATTAACAGGTATAGTCTCCAAGTTAGGGGGGAGAACATTTGTTGCAAAGATAGGTCCCGATGTTAGGGACATTGTCCCCTCCCTCTACATCCTAAGGGAACCTATGATGAAGTACAGTAGTATAAAGATTGGGGAGAGGGGATGGTGTAGTGTTGAGGAGTTTTTAAGGTTTGTGAGGGAGTCCAACTATAACTACTATGTAGTGGAGGGGGTAATGGGTGCCTTTACAGGAGCCCTTAGGGGAGGGGATTACAGTAGTGCCGAAATATCCAAACGCCTTGGTTTCCCAGTTTACCTTGTATCCTCCTGTAGTAAAGGAGGGATAGAGGGGGCCTTTATAGAGGGCTTAAGTTACTACTTCCTTCTAAAGGAGATGGGTGTAGATGTAAGGGGTATAATATTAAACAGGGTTTACAACTTCCAACTCTTTGAAAAGGTTAGGAAGATAGGGGAGGAGATAGGGGTAAAGGTAATAGGTGTTAAGAAGGTGGAGGATGGAGAAGATAGGGGACTTATACCTGAGGTGGAGATAGACTACGAGAGGTTCTGTAGAAGTGCCATGAAATTAGATATTGAAATAGAGATTCCACCCCTTGATATAGATAGGGGGAAGAGGGAGAATAAAGATTTTGAATATTACCTTAGAAGGTGGGTTTCCAGATTTCTTAATCAATCTTGTACCTTAAAATAGCAGCTATACCCTTAAATGCCTTGGATATCTGACTACCCTCTTCGGTCTCTGTGGAGATAATCTTCAAGGTTGTACCAGTTTCCTCACAGAGTCGTGAAAAGTACTCTATGATATCCTCTTTCTCTGCTATATAGAGCATCCCACCACACTTTGGACAGGATTTATTCTTTAGATCCTCCTCAAACTTTTGAAGTTCCTCATTTTTCACATTTACCTCCTGGGTGAAGTCACAGTTATTACACTTCACAGTTACCCTAGTCATGTTTATGTCGTCTGTAATGATAAGGGTATCTACAGCACCCATCTCTAGATACCTCATAACCTCCTTTTCACCGTAGGCTGCAAGGCCACCGTCTTCCTTTATAAGTTCCTTGAAGAACCTCTGAACAACCTCCCTCTCCTTCATCAACTCTATATCCCTTAAAACATCAGAGGCCTTTTCCAGAAGTTCCCTTATTCCAAACTCCTCGGTATAACAGATATCGAAGGTATCTATAACTATCTTCCTAAGTTCATGGTTGAGGTAGTTCTTCTTTACAAACTCGATCTTTGTATTTCCAGGCCCTCCAATAAGTATCCCCTTTAACTTCTTCTCCCTCAGTAGAGGTAGGAACTCCTCATTTGCATACTCACCTACCCTCTTCATAAACTGATGTGCAGCGTCATCTATCAACCTCTCCAACCTTCTTGCAGATTGTCCCCCAGCCTTAAACTTCCCAGGGACCCCACTAGTTAGTCTCTTCAATACCTGAATATTTTTCCCCTTGACTATACCAATTGTAGCCTCGTTTCTATCTATAAGTATAATACCGTATACATCCTTCTCCTCTAGGAAGTCCTCCAGAGGTTCTGTGTAGAACTGGGAGTCACACCTGTATATAAAGGTCTTTATAGGTTCAGGTGGTTCCAATACGTAGGTCTCCATCTTCTCAGTCCCAGGTCCTCCCCTGGGAACCATCCCTGAGAATATAATAACCCCCTTTTCCAGAGGCTCCTTTAGAAGTTTTAACCTTTGAAGTATAGCCTCAATAGCAGATTGGACATTCTTCCTCGTTGTTTTACTTTTGATGTTGGAGGATTGGGAGAGCTCCTCCCTTAGGTACTGAGCTACATCGGATATTCTCCTCCTGGCAGGTATGTAGAGACTTATCAACTCAGTACCCTTTCCCTTCTTACTCTTCAACTCCTTAATAGCTTTTTTAAATAGATAGAGATCCTTCTCCTTCTTACTACTCTCCATTTAACATCACCCTAATCCTTTTTATAAAGGGTTAGGGTATTTTATTAACATTATTTATAGGATAGGAAAAACCTTAAACTCCCGGTGAAAGGTAATGGAGTTATACCTAAGGTTTTTATACTCCCTTGTTGTAGTGATGGCCCTGGCCTATATTATAAAGAAGAGGGGCTATCTCGACGATACCGGTTTGACAGTCTCAGCTCTCATGGCCTTTATTATACTTATGGTGACAGATATAAAATGGTTGTTGATAATCTTAAGTTTCCTGGTACTAGGTAGTTTAGTTAGTAGGATAGGATGCTCTAAAAAAGCATCTATGAAACTCTACGAGTGTAAAAGATCCTTAAAGAATGTAGTGGCAAATGGTTTGGTGGCAATCTTAATTGTGATACTGTATATGCTAGGTATGTTAGATTACAATACAGCCCTCTTTGGATATGTGGGGGCTATCTCTGCAGCCACTTCAGATACCTTTTCCTCCGAGTTAGGTGTGCTCTCCAAGGAGACCCCTAGATTGATAACCACTCTTGAAAAGGTTGAAAGGGGTACCGATGGTGGTGTAACACTCTGGGGCATTATAGCAGGTTTGATAGGTGGTTTTCTCATAGGACTTCTAGCCACCTTACTCTTTAACAACTACTACCTCCTTGTAGTAAGTACCCTATCAGGTATGCTGGGGAATCTATTTGACAGTATCTCTGGGGCGCTCTTTGAGAGGAGAGGGATACTGAACAAGGAACATGTTAACTTTATATGTACCATGGTTGGATGCATCTCAGCAGTGGCAATGTATTTAGGACTTTTGAAATATTTTTAGGTTTATACATCTGTATTATAGAGTGATGCCAATAATCCACTGTTAAATAGGTGCCCCTCATATAGTAGAGTAGGGGTGATAACATGGTTATAAGTGTTGGGGATTTCAACCCTGAACTTCCAGAGAGATTGATAGAGATTGGAAAAAGGATAGGAGAGGAGGATGTAATAAGGTCCTTCACCAGGTGCTACCAGTGTGGAACCTGTACAGGAGGATGTCCCAGTGGGAGGATCACAGCTTACAGGACTAGGAAGTTAATAAGGGCCGCTATTTTTGGACAGGAAGACTATATAAAAAGTGAGGACCTCTGGAAGTGTACGACATGTTATACCTGCTACGAGAGATGTCCCAGGGACGTTAAGATCACGGAGATCATAAAGGCCATGAGGAATTTAGCCTTCCAGATGGGTTATGCTGCCCTGGCCCATAGAAAGACTGCACTCTATGTATATCTCACAGGTCATGCAGTACCTGTAAACGACAAGATAAAGGAGATAAGGAAAAAACTAGGTTTAAGTGAGGTGCCTCCAACAACCTACAAGTACCCCGAGGTACTGGAACATATAAGAGGGATTATGGAAGATACAGGGTTCTGCGAAAATGCAGGGATTAATCCAAAAACTAAGAAGTTGGAGGATTTAAAAAAGGTGAAATTATGAAGGAGATGGAGTTCCTGTTCTTCCTGGGATGTATTGCACCTAACAGGTATCCAGGTATAGAGAGTGCCACCTACAAGGCGTTAGACAGGTTAGGTATAAAGTTACATCCCTTTGAGAAGGGTTCTTGCTGTCCTGCTCCCGGGGTATTTGGTTCCTTCGACCTTCTAACATGGCTTACCCTTGCAGGGAGAAACCTCTGTGTTGCAGAGGAGAGAGGGCTGGACATACTCACTATCTGCAACGGTTGCTACGGCTCCCTCTACGAGGCAAACCATATACTCAAGGAGAATGAGAGGGCAAGGGAGAAGGTAAATAAAATCCTCTCGAAGTACGGCTACGAGTATAAGGGGAAGGTTCGTGTTAGACATTTACCAGAGGTACTCTACTTCGACTACGGTCCAGATGCCATAGCGGAGAAAGTTGTAAGACCACTGGATTTAAATGTGGCAGTTCACTATGGATGCCACTACTTGAAACCTAGCGATATTAAAAAGATTGAAAGTGCAGAGAGACCTAGATCCTTTGACGCCCTTGTAGAGGCTATAGGTGCCACATCTATCGACTACCTGGATAAACAGATGTGTTGTGGTGCTGGAGGGGGTGTAAGAGCCAGGGATTTAGAGACTGCACTGAAGATCACAGAGATGAAGATTAAAAACATACTCAATGCCGGGGGAGACTGTGTTACCGAGGTATGTCCCTTCTGCCATCTACAGTTTGACAGGGGACAGGTAGAGATAAAGGAGAGATTTGGGAGGGAGTACTCCCTGCCAGTTATACACTACTCCCAGTTGCTAGGCCTTGCCATGGGTATGAAACCTGAGGAGGTTGCACTGGATCTACACTTCATATCCTGTGATCCAGTACTTGAGAAGTTGGGATTAAAGTAATTATCTAAAATCCTCAGGGGATATCTCCTCTAGCTGGTATTGGAAATCCCCGTTAATATACATCTCAAACTCCTTTGGTGTTAAAAGTATCTTTTTATATCTTATGTAGTCGTCCAACACCACCCTTGGACAGGCACATACAACGTAGGCATCTACCTTGTATAGAAGATCTTCAGGATTGATAGTATCTAACACAATGGGGATATACTCTATACCCCTCTCCTTTAGTACTTTAATCACTCTTTTAAAAACTCCTGTTCTACACTGACCCCTCTTCAGAGACAGTACAACCCCAATCTTCTTAGGTGGATTAAGAAGTAACTTTGAAATCACCCCCAACCTCCTCTTAATAAAACCTTCAACCTCCTCTTTTCTGATCCTGGAGAACTCCCTGGTTATAGGATTGTATGTGGGCACTTCCCTCCTAAACTTATAGGCCAAGATGAGGGGATGGAACCTTCCACTTCCTATATAGAGGATGTCCCTTCCATCCTCCAAGGTTATATTTGCCCTACATCCAAGTATTACCTGGGGGTTGTACCTGTGGAGGATCTTTTTAAATTGCACAGTGGTAGTTATTAAAGGATCCCTGTATCTTTTAAGTATCTCCTCAATATCTCTATAGATCTCCTCTAGATGTTCCCTATCAGGCCTGTAATAGGCGGGAACATAGAGAACTGGTATCTCAGATTTTACATAGGGTAGTGCCTCATGCCCATAGTGAACTATAAGGTCTACATCTAGATACTTCCCCTCCCTGTCACATATATCACAGGCTCCAAAGGCACTTCCACCCCACATTATGAGCTCTATATCCATCCCCCTCTCTCTAAAGTATTTCCCTATCTCCTGGATCTCCCTCTCAACCTCTAACTTCAAACCCTCAGGGGCCTGGAAAAGTATCCTCTTCCCCCTACGCCTCAGGATTTCCTTTACCACCCTCTCCCTCTCCAAGTCCCACATTGCTATCAACCCTTCTATTTATCTTAATTAGGAAAATTAGACACTTAACTGGGAGACTTAAATTTAACAAAAATCATAAAGCCCCTATTACAAAAATAGCCAGAGGAATTGAAAGGGTTATCAATACTATAGAGATAAGATCTTCCTTTATATCGTATCCCAACCTTGGAAGGTATAACATATGCTACTTACCATATTTATACACCTTTTTTCTTACTTATAACCCTGATATTACATATCTTGGTGCTGGGATACTGGCCATCCTCATCTTTTTCAATAGCTTTTACCATGTCCCATATAGTTAGGAGGGCTGCTGAGACTCCTGTAAGAGCCTCCATCTCCACACCTGTTTTATAGGTGGTCTTTACCTTCACCTCCACCTCTATCCCATCCCTCTCCAACTTAAAGGCCACGTTTACCCCAGTTATAGGTATGGGATGACAGAGAGGTATTATATTTGGGGTGTTTTTCACAGCCATTATCCCTGCAATTTGGGCTGTAGTCAGCACATCTCCCTTTACTACCTCTTTTCGAGATATAGCCTCCACTGTAGAGGGTTTTAACTTGATGAAACCCTTTGCAATACACTCCCTATTTTCCTCCTCCTTCTCTGAGATGTCCACCATCTTTACGCCCTTTTTATCTAGATGAGTTAACATATTTTTCACCGTTTAATAACATTATATATGAGGAAGTTTCATATTAAACACTTATGAAACTTGAAGGTACTACCAGGAGGATAATGGAACTTCTTAGGGAGTGTAACACAGTTAAGGAGATTTCAAGTAGGTTGAATATCCATCCCAAGAATGTAGATAGATACATAAAGGTTTTGAGAGATCTAGGTTTAGTAACTACAAAGAAGGGTAAAAAGGGAGGGGTCTACTTAACGGAGGAGGGGAAGTATCTATTGGAGAGGGGGCATGTGAGCCTCTTAACGAGAAAGATCAGGATAGTAGCTGAGGACAGGATAGGATTACTAGCTGATATATCCTCCAAGATATCGGAGATAGGGGGGAATATACTATCTACAACCCTGGAGAGGGAGGATAACCAGGTTGTTATCTGGCTTGAGATAGAGAATGTAGATGTGGAGAAGTTGAGGAAGGTGTTGGAACCCTACGTTAAAAGTTTGGTGGTATTATGATAGAGGTGGAGTTAAAGGTTAAGGTGGATAGGGAAGAGGTGGAGGACCTTTCCCATAAATTGAGGGATTTGGGATTTAAAAGGTGTAGAATAGTGGAGGAGATAGATACCTACTTCAACGGTATAGACAGGGATTTTAGAGAAACTGACGAGGCTCTCAGGGTAAGGGAGTCCATAGACCTAGAGAAGGGAGAGAGGAGATACTATCTAACCTATAAAGGTCCAAAGTTGGACAGCATATCTAAGACCAGGGAGGAGTATCAGGTGGGTATGGAGAATGGGGACACCACAAAGACTATACTGGAAAAACTTGGATTTAAAAAGATACCCCCAATTAGGAAGGTAAGGGAGATATACAGAAAAGGTGATATACTGGTATCTATAGATAGGGTGGAGGGTATAGGGTACTTCCTTGAATGTGAAAAAAGTGTTAAATCTAAATCTGAAAAAGAGGATGCTATTGGGGAACTTATGGATCTTATAAGATCCCTAGGTTTAGATAAGAAAGAATTGATAAGAGCATCCTATCTGGAACTTAGGGATAGCTATGAGGAGAAGGGATAAAAATAAATACAACAAGAGATATAAAAATATAGGGATGAGGAAAATACTGGCTATAGTTGTTGGGCTGATTATGCTCCTCTCCCTAATACCTTACTTCCTACTAGGTTGGTAACTAGTACTTCATAGTCAAGTGATAGGCCTTGTTGGCCCACTCATCTAGTATCTCGTTGATACTTTTGTAACTGGCCACCTTCTTTTTTTTAGCTATTTTTTTCAATTTTCCTAAGATACACCTCATCTCGTAGTCAGACATCATAGGGGCTGTGAGCAGTAATCCAATGGCCAAAATATCTATCTCCTCCATACCCAGGGTGTCCCTATCCCTCTCCATGGTAAAAACCTCCACAGTGTTAAAGAATACTTGATATAAGTTAAAGAAAACTTTAACTATATATTACTTTCTAAAAGGCTTAGTATTACTATTCACCTTGTTAGTAATACTATTTAATACTTTTCATTCAAAAGTATTACTGGTGGAAGG
The DNA here is from genome assembly GCA_015661555.1 of Methanothermococcus okinawensis. Lineage (GTDB taxonomy): Archaea > AGJL01 > Methanococci > Methanococcales > Methanococcaceae > Methanofervidicoccus > Methanofervidicoccus okinawensis_B. Next base: position 31,332 of record DQVW01000056.1, on the reverse strand, counting down.
ATGAAGATAGCAGTTATTGGAGCCTCGGGAAGGATAGGTTCTACAGTATCTTTTTTACTTGCAAGGGAGCCCTCTATAAAACATATAGTTCTCATATCCAGGGAGAAGTCCTTGAAAAAATTAGAGGGTATTAGAATGGATATGTACGACGCCCTTGCAGCTGAGGCTAGGGATGCAGAGATTGAGATCTACAGCGATAAAGAGATTCCAGATGCTGTAGATGGTAGTGAGATTACAGTAATCTCTGCAGGGGTGCCAAGGAAGGACGGTATGTCCAGATTGGATCTGGCGAAGGTAAATGCAAAGATCATCAAGAACTACGTTAAGGACATATCTAAGACCTGTGATACCAAGTTGTTCATAGTAACTAACCCTGTAGATATCATGACCCAGAAGGCACTATTTGAAAGTGGTTATGACAGGAGCCAGGTCTTTGGACTAGGTACCCATCTAGACTCCATGAGGTTTAAGGTGGCTATTGCAAAGTACTTTGGAGTACATATTGGGGAGGTAAGGACTAGAATCATAGGGGAACATGGAGATACCATGGTACCCCTTTTAAGTGCAACGGCAATTGGGGGTATACCTATAAGCAGGATGCCAGGTTTTGAGAATTTCCCCTACAAAGAGGTTGTGGAACTTGTAAAGAATAGGGGAGAGGAGATAATTAGGCTAAAAGGAGGTTCAGAGTACGGTCCAGCCTCTGCAGTAGTTAACGTAATAAAGACTATAATCAACGATGACAAAAGAGTGTTAACACTCTCCACATATCTAGATGGGGAGATAGACGGTATAGGGGGTGTATGTATCGGGGTGCCAGTTAAGTTAGGTAGGAAAGGTGTGGAGGAGATAGTACCTATAAAGATCAGTCCCGAGGAACTTGAAACCTTTAAACACTCTGTCCAGGTTTTAAAGGCCTGCTGGGAAAGTATAAAAGATATTTAGTTTTTTCTTTTTCTGACCCTCTTTCGTTCCAGGGGACTTCCACAGACTTCACAGACCTCCTCCTGGTAGTCTATATCGTATACCCTCTTACATCCCCTACATACAAGTCTCCATGTAAACTCCTCCCTTATCCCCCTGGAAATTACAGGTCTAAATGGAACAGAGAGTTTCCTGGCAACGTTCTGTAGTCCGTAGTCGTCGGTATAGAGTACTCCACCTAGGTCTATAGCCAGAGCCAGTATCTCCATATCACATTGGGAGAGATTATCTCCAGTTTCTAGGGAGGCTTTTTTTACCCTTTCTACAGTTTCCCTCCTAGGTTCCCTGATAAATAACTTCCCATACTCCAGGGCCAGGTAGATAACATCCCTTTTACTTTTTACCTCCTCTACTACACCACTGGTGGTATAGTGCTCTCCCTTCTCCAGGGAGGGGTTGTAACCATGTATAAAAGAGGATGCATCCAGTACCTTTAGTAGGTTATCATCTTTAGATCTCTTTCTAGGTGTAAATACTGCCCTCTCCATTATATCCCTGATAAAAAAATAAAAAAGGGAATTAGAGTCCTATGTCCTTTCTCTTGTAGAGGAATATTACAAAGCCTGCAGATATCAGTACTATAGCCACGATTATTATCCCAATTCCAGCGTAGATATAGTAGTTGTTTATATAGGGAAGCATGTCCTCGTCATTGAGTATTCCATCCTCATCTATGTCTAGAGCAAGGGATTTTGCCTTCAGGGCAAGTTCTTCTGCCTTACTAAAGTTACCCTCTTTAAATGCAGCCTCTGCCTGGGCAAGAAGTATCTCAGCCTTTTCAACGTTGTACTTTAACTTCTCCTCTAAGATGGTTAATCTGGCATCTTCTATTATCTTTTCAACTTCCTTAGCCTGCTCACTTATCTCGATAGCTTTTTTCTTGGCCTTCAGGGCAAGTTCTTCTGCCTTGTCGTAATCTCCCTTCTTAAATGCAGCCTCTGCCTGGGCAAGAAGTATCTCAGCCTCTTTTACATCGTATTTCATCTTTATTCTAGAGATAGTTGACTTGGCGTCCTCTATTATCTTTTTCAGTATTGCCTCCCAGGGGCTGAAGAGATATACCTCCCCTCCCAAGTAGCCACCACTTCCTACAGCTATATACCTTCCATCAGGTGTTATTGCCACTGACTTAGCATGCCCGTCTACCCAGTGATCCCAGAGTAACTCTCCTTCACTGTTTAAGAAGTAGACTTTGTTGGATTTACTCCCTGCAACTATATACTCTCCATTTGGTGTTATTGATACAGAGTTGACATTCCCATCGGTTTTATATCTCCACACTAGCACTCCATCTTTGTTGAAGAAGTATACATAGCTGTCATCACTCCCAGCAACTACACACTCTCCATCTGTAGATACTGCCACTGAGTTAACACTACCATCTGTCCAGTAGTCCCACAGTAGTACTCCCTCCCTGTTAAAGAGACAAACTTGCCCTGAATTACTGTAACCGTGGTATGCGTAGTCCCCACTCCCTGTAGCTATATACTTACCATCAGGTGTTATGGCTATGGATCTAACATCCCCATCTGTTTTATACTTCCACAGTAGTACTCCCTCTCTGTTGAAGAAGTATACATGGTTATCGTCACTTCCAGCGACTATATATCTTCCATCAGGTGTTATTGCCACCGATAGGACATTACCGTCTATTCTATACTTCCATAGTAATACCCCATCCCTATCTAGTAGGTAGACATGGTCGCCATTACTACCAGCAACTATGTACTTCCCATCTGAGGTCAGGGCTACAGAGTTAACACCACCCTTTGTTTTATAGTTCCACAGTAAGATACCGTCCACGTTGAAGAAGTAGACATGGTCGTCACCACTTCCAGCAACTATATACTCTCCATCTGGTGTTATTGCCACCGAGTTAACTATATATTCTGTCTTGTAATTTCTTAACACCTGCCCCTTTTTATTGAAGATATATACTTTCCCCCCTTCTCCAATGGTATAATAGGTTCCACTTCCAGCAACTATATACTCTCCATCAGCGGACATAGCTACTGAGTTAATTTCACTCTCTGTCTCGTATTTCCAAAGTAAACCCTCCTCATTCTCAGAGTAGACCACATTTACTAAACTTAGCATTACTGCCAGGGCCAGTATTAGTAGTTTTTCCCTCATTTTATCACCTAAATTAAAACGATCTCTTTTTACACTCCTTTTTTCTGACCTAATATTATTTATAAATATTTCCTATAGGACTGTCCAACCTCGAGAGAAGGAACAGCTTAAATATCCCTGTTCCTGTAGTACTCTATAGACTTTAACACGGAGGAGACCACCATCTCCCTAATATTTTTTACATCCCTCTCAAGGTCCTCCAGTATCTCGTGACATCTCCTCCTAATACTGTCTCCTCTATCCCTACTGTAGGGGCATACCTCCTTATCTCTGTAGTACTGGATACCACACTCCTCCAAGGCCTTCAGGATGTCCTTTTCAGAGACACTTAGTAGGGGTCTTACTATGGTACATGGTGGTAGTGTAAGTTTAAACTCTTTGAAGTCGAAGGTGATCTCCTCAAAATTCTTAATAGGTTCCAAAACCCTTATAATATCCCCCTTAAAGATATTGGCCAGTACAGTATCTGAGTTATCCTCCAAGGTGTGTCCCAGGCATATCTTTATACTGTTTTTCTCAATTCCCTTCTCAACTAACTCCATGGCAAAGTTAGTTAGGAGATATCTTCTCACTATGGAACAGGAGAAGCAGGGAGAGTATACAATACCTGTGGAGTTATCTGAGAGTAGTTTAGACATCTTAACCACATCCTCCTGAAAGGATATCACCCTGTGGGGGATACTTAGAGCCTCACAGTGCTCAGATATCTTTTTTACACTTTCGCTTCCAGGGTGCCAAGGTCTAATACCCCCTACATTTACATCGACAGTGACTGCATATATCTTCACCCCAAATCTACGTCTATAGGACTCCAGGAGATGAAGTAGTGCTAAACTATCCTTACCTCCACTTAAACCTACTATCAATACGTCCCCAGGGGATATGATACGGTATTTGGATATATACCTCCCCATCTTCTGGGATATTAACTCGTAGCTCTCAGAGTAGATCACAGGTATTTTAAATCTCCTCTCTATCTTCTCCTTCTTTGCCCTGGATATCCCAGCTAGTCTTCTACTGTTTACAATGATCTTATCCCTTCTAATAGTAAGATAGGAGGGATTGCAGTACCTCTTTAGCTCCTTAATATCTATTTCCTTCAAGCTCTCCCTCTACGAAAGATTTAAATAGTAGGAGGTATACCCTCTTTCTAATTAAGTAATGACCCTGCTATTTTTATTTTATAAACATCTAGGAGGTATCTATATGCCTGCTCCAAGGTACAGGTCTAGATCTCTAAAGAAGGTTTTTAAGAGGGGTCCTGGTAACAGAACGTTGATACACTACAGGAGGAGAAAACCTGATAAGGCAAAGTGTGCCCAATGTGGCGCCATCCTGAATGGTGTCCCAAGGGGTAGGCCCTCTGAGATAAGAAAATTATCCAAAACAGAGAAAAGACCTGAGAGACCATACGGTGGTTACCTCTGTCCAAGGTGTCTAAGAAGGTTGATGATTGAGAGGGCAAGAAATCTAGAACTTTAAAGATATAAGGTGTTGTGATGATAATAACCATTGGAGGACCTCCAGGTAGTGGAACAACGACAATATCTAAGATGATTGCTAAAAAGTATGGATTGAAACATGTATGCGCAGGGTTTATCTTCAGGGAGATGGCCAAAAAGATGAACATGGACCTCTCAGAGTTCAGTAAGTATGCAGAGGAGCATCCAGAGATAGATAGAAAGATAGACGCCATGCAGGTGGAAATTGCAAAGGAGGGGAATGTAGTACTAGAGGGACGACTTACAGCGTGGATACTGAAAAAACATAACATAGAACCAACACTTTCCATATGGTTAAAGGCTCCTCCAATGGTTAGATGTGAGAGGATAAGTAAGAGGGAAAAGAAGGATATGGAAAAAACACTCTCGGAAATGATTGAGAGGGAGAAAAGTGAGAAAAAACGTTATAAAGAGATTTACGACATAGATCTAGAGGATCTCTCTATCTACCATCTGGTCATAGATACCTCACGTTGGGACGTGGAGGGTGTATTTAACATCATCTGTAAGTGTATAGACAGTTTAAAAAAAGAGTAAAGGTGAAAGAATGGCTGCAATTGAAGTGGGAAGGGTATGTGTTAAAACTATGGGAAGAGAGGCAGGAAAGATCTGCGTCATAGTAGACGTGATAGATAAAAACTTTGTCCTAATAGATGGAAATGTGAAAAGGAGGAGATGTAATATAAAACATATAGAGCCCACTGAGAAGAAGGTAGATATTAAAAAGGGTGCCTCAACTGAGGAGGTTAAGTTGGCACTAGATGCAGCAGGGCTTTTGGAATAACTACTTTTTTTATCCTCTTGAGAGGGTGGAACTATCAGGATCCTTCTTCGAAATGATATCTGTGACAGGTTAGAGGATATTGTAAATAATCTAAAGGTTTCTAAGCACTGTATAGGTTGTCAAGGTCTAGACTTAAGTAATCCTAACCCCTATCACCACCCCTCCATCGAGATTACCCAGAGGTGCCAACATAACTGTATATTTTGTTACTCCCGGTTAGTTAAAGTGAAAGAGGGTATATACGGTATAGATCCTAAAAATCCTGATACTAAAAACTACACAGCTATAACCATCAGTCAGTATGGGGAGCCCCTACTCTATCCAGAGAAGGTTAAAAGAGCTATTGAATTTACAAAGTCCCTTAACTTAAGGTGTGACCTCCAGACAAATGGGGTGAATCTCGATAAGGACTTAATAAAGGAATTTAAAGATCTAGGGCTGGATATCCTCATGGTAAGTCTAAGTGCCTCCACCCCAGAAACCCATGAGAGAATAACTGGATCTAAAACCTTCGAGAGGATACTGGAGAATATAAAAATAGCCTCTAAATATTTCTACACCATAGTTAGAAGTGTGTATATCCCAGGTTTTAACAGGGAGGAGTTAATAGAACTCTCGGAGATCTTAAGTAGGGAGAGCAAGGTTAAGGAGATAATGGTACACCACCTGATAGTCCACAGGGGAAACAGGGATAGGCTAGAGGGTATCTGTAATGTGGATGGTGTTGGAAGGGTAAGGGATCTCCTACTTCTAGTGGATGAGATGGGGAAGAGGGCACCTGATATCAGGGTTACTATCAAGGGGTGTCTACTGGTTAATTTAAAGGGTTTAGATGGATACCTTCTTAACGCCATGACCCTGGACTGTTTCTCAGAGGTGCCTGTAATAAAGAGGGAGTACTTTCCTTTTTTTAATACACCCTCTCCATTATAAAGTCTGCTATATCCTCTAACTTTTTCCTTCTATCTTTATCGAATATTTTTAAATACTCCTTGGCCTCTGTAACATACCTCTTTACCATCTCCCTGGCAAACTCTATAGAGTCTCTAAGTATCTCAATGGCCTCCTCAATCTCCTCCTCCCTGGCATCTCTCTTTCCAAGAATCTCCAAGAGCCTCCTCTTCTTATCCTCTGGGAGATGCTGAAGGGCGTGTATAACTATGAGGGTCTTCTTACCCTCCCTTATATCGCTACCTATTGGTTTTCCTATTTTATCCTTATTACCAATAAGGTCTAGGATGTCATCCTGTATCTGGAAGGCTAAACCTATCCTCTTGGCGTATTCCCTGAGGGCCTCCCTCTCCTGGAGGGAGCATTCTCCCATTATGGCACCTATCTCCACAGAGGTTACTATAAGGGCACCAGTTTTCTTGGAGATCATCTCCAGATACTCCTCCATGGTAATGTCATCCCTCTCCTCAAACTCCATATCCATAGCCTGTCCTACACATACATCTACACAGGATCTGGAGAGTACCTTAAGGACCTCATGGGCCTTCTTAGAATCCCTTATATCTGACACTGCAACAAAGGCCTTTGCATAGAGGAGATCTCCTGCAAGGATAGCCATAGGCTTTCCATATACTACGTGAACAGTGGGTATACCCCTTCTCCTGTCGTCGTTATCCATTATGTCGTCGTGTATAAGGGTGTAGTTATGGATCAACTCAACTGCAAGGGCTGCTGGGAGCACCTCCTCAACCCTCTCTCCCTTTAACATATAGGTGATAACCGTTAGATAAGGTCTTATCCTCTTACCCCCTGCCAGTAGAAGATGTCTAGAGGCCTTATATATAGTGCCCTCGCCCTCCAAATATCTATTTAACTCTTTCTCAATCAGGGATAGGATATCCTTGTCAAAGGGTTCCATCTTTTCACCTTATTAAAAAATAGGATTAAATGATCCTCTCGAACTTTAGACTCTGACCGTTTCTAAGTAGATGTACATCCTCCCCTAACCTATAGCCTTCCTCCTCAGCTAACTTGGCATAGGCTGTTGTAAGGTTGAAATCCCCATGGGAGGGTATTAAATGTTCAGGGTTAATCCACCTTAGCATGTCCCTGTGATCCTCCTTTGAGGCATGTCCAGAGACATGGGCTCCCTTGAATACCCTTACCCCCAATCTCTTTAAACGGGCCTCTAACATATACCTCTGGGCGGCATTCATGGGGTTAGGTATTACATCTGCAGAGAATACAACCTGGTCGTACTTCTCAAATTTAAAGGGTGTCTTCTCAGTAGCCATCCTGGAGAGTACAGCCCCCTCCTCCCCCTGATGTCCTGTTACTATAAGTAGGTAATTCTCCTTACCCTCCTTCATTATCTCCCGGAATATCCTGTCTACGGCAGAGGGATCTCCTGCCATCCTTGTATCATCTGGAAACTTTACAATGCCTATATCCTCTGCTATGCCACAGTACTTCACCATGGACCTCCCTATGAGTATGGGGGTTCTACCCATCTTTTCTGCAATCTCTGTTGTAGACTTTATTCTGGCTATGTGGGAGGAGAAGGTTGTGACAATCACCGCATTTGACTCGTTGTCTGCACCTAGGAGATCATTCTTTAAAAGATCTGAGGCCACCTTTTCAGAGGGAGTTTTTCCCTCGTACTCAACCCTTGTACTCTCTGATATCATACATAGTACCCCTTCCTTACCTATCTTTTTTATAGCCCTGTAATCTGGCCTCTCACCTACTACAGGGAAGTTGTCAAATTTAAAGTCGTTTCCATAGACTATGGCACCGTAGGGTGTGTGAAGAACTGGGAGTACAGAGTCTGGAATACTGTGGGTTATGTTAATAAACTCCAGGGTTAAATTAGGTGTTAAATCTATGGATTCCTTTGGATTCAGTGTAACCAGGGGGTTCCTTACATCGAATTTCTTCTCACTTAATATCTCCCTCTTAATAAGTTCTATGGTATAGGGGGTTCCAATAATTGGGGCGTTGTATCTATGGGCTAGCTTGGTTATAGCTCCTATGTGATCTAGATGTCCATGGGAAACTACTATAGCCTTAACCTCACCTTCAATATTTTTCATCACTGTATCGTCTGGGATTATACCCATCTCAATTAAATTTAAACTGTGCATCTTGGAGATATCTGTATCCTCGTGTATCAACACCCTGTCCAGCATTAAACCCATGTCAAATATTATTATTTCACCGTCTACATTGATGGCAGTCATATTTTTTCCAACTTCCTCGTATCCTCCAATGGCAACTACTTCTAACTGCAAATCCACCACTCTCTTTTATTTTTTTAAAATAAAAAACAATATCAACATTATAAACCCCCTAATTCCCTAAATCCCAGGATAGTTAAAAAGTCCAAATATTTTACTTAATTCCCTGTTTTTATTCCTAAGTACTATTAATTTTTAACCGTTCTGGTTATTGGTTACTTCTAAAAATATCGTAGTGATAACCTTCCCCATCTCATCTTCATCGGAGGGAAACTCCCCACATCTTTAGGGGAATACCTATACCCATTTGGACCTTAAGTACCCCACATATGGGACAGGGAGAAATATAGGTGTTTCATTTGTTGCCATCTATAAAACAGTCTTTACATCTAACCACTCCCTTAACTCCCCCTTTATTACATATTTGGCCTTTCTTAGTGCCTCTATATCTTCACAACCTACCAGGAACATGGTTGTCTTCAACTCCCTAATCATCCTCTCAAGTATCTTTACAACCTCTCTACTACCTCTTAAGGCGGCTCTCAGTACAGGTAGTGCAACTCCACAGCAGTGGGCACCTAGGGCTATAGACTTTGCCATATCTATTCCAGATCTTATACCACCACTTGCAATGATGGTACCTGGAAAGACATCCTTTACATAGAGTAGGGAAACTGCAGTAGGTATCCCCCAATCTAGGAATCTCTTTGAAAACTCTCTGAACTCCCTATCCTTTATCCTGTAGTACTCCACCATAGCCCAGGAGGTACCGCCACTTCCAGCTACATCTATGCCATCAAAACCTATCTCCCTCAGTGTTATGGCATCCTCCCTGGAAAACCCCTCACCTACCTCCTTGGCTATAAAGGGTATATCCCTGTACTTCCTCTTATAGTTGGAGATGATATCCTTAAGGATATCCACCCCCTTGAAGTTAGTATCCCCCTCTGGTTGGATAGCCTCCTGAAGGGGGTTGAAGTGTATGGCCATGGCATCTCCATCAATCATCTCTATAGCCCTCTCTATGGTTTCCTCGTTCCACCTATCCTCTATAAAGTTAACGGCCCCCAAATTACCTATAACGAGGGGTATATCGTAATCCCTTACCACCCTATAGGTATCTTCAACACTACTATCCAGTATACCTGCCCTCTGGGAGCCTACACCCATTCCCAGGTTAAGCTCCTCCACAGCCTCTGCTATGTTTCTATTTATCTCCTTTGCCTTTGGATGGCCCCCAGTTATACCTGTTACAATGAGAGGGGCCTCTAACTTCTTTCCAAAAAGGTCTGTTGTAGTATCTATCTCCTCCAAATTACAGTTAGGTACTCCCCTATGGATCAACTCCACAGCGTTAAAGAGGGTGTCCTTTCTATACTCTACCTCACAGTGATTACATATAAGGATATGCTCTAACTTCCTCAGATGAATATCCCTATCCTCCATTAAATCACCTTTTTTATAAAAAGAAATACTATAAGTTTTAAAAAAACAGGGGGATAACTTGAGGGTGATAGGGGTAACTGACCTTCATGGTAAATATCACCATCTGAGCAGGGTACTTCAGTATAAACCAGATGTACTACTTGTTTCAGGGGACATTACACACTTTGGTCGGGATTTGAAGGTGATAGATTACTTAAGGTATCTAAAAGAAGAAGGTATAAAAATATTTGCAGTCCCTGGAAACTGTGACACCCTTGAGGTTATAGAAAAGATGAATAGGTTAGGTATAAATCTAGATGGGAGATGGGTCAATGTAGATGGCATCTACTACGTAGGTATCGGTGGAAGTAACAGAACACCCTTTAACACCCCCAACGAGTACTCCGAGGAGGAGCTATACTTTAAATTTATAAACACTGTTAGAGAGATTGAAGAGGATATCAAAGGTAGATTTATACTGATAAGCCATGCCCCACCCTACAATACAATGGCAGATAGAACCTTAGATGGCCACGTAGGTAGTATAGCTATAAGGAGAATTATCCAGGAGTACAGACCTCTACTGGTAGCCTGTGGTCATATACATGAGAGTAGATGTATAGACAAGTTGGGAAGTACCTATATAGTAAATCCCTCCCCCCTATCCTTCTTTATCTCCCATATCTCTACAGGGGAGGGAGTAGGTGTAAAGGGTATAGAGTTATATGACTTTCCTGTACTCTAACTTATCCAGTACGTTGTGAACTATATCTATACACTGGTTTGCATGTAACTCCAGGGGTGAGAGTGATATCCTCTCCACTCCTAAATCCCTTAAAAACCTCTCGTCCTCCTCACCTAGTCCTATGTGATCTCCAAGTATAAAGACAAAACCTCTCTCTCTAATCTCTGGATATGTCTCTTCATTTATAACCTCCTCTATAGGTTTCCCCTTTAGATGTAGGAGGTAGACATTTCTCCCCTCTCTTACCTTCTCAAGTACAATCTCCCTGAAATCCTTTTTAGCATGGTATATACCTGGGGTACTCTCCCTCCACTGAGGTCCATGTTCCCTACTTAGAGCCTTCTTTATAAATATGGCGATACTTCTCTCATCTGGGCTTACCCTCTTCAACTGGGATCCCACAAACTTCAGGGCCACTGGGGGGTTAGGTTTTCCGTAGTGTACAGAGTAGAAGACAGTATCCCTCCTTATATCGTGGGAGAGAAAAAATGCACTACTTACACATCTGCATACTAGGTCCAGCCTACCACAACTACCTGGAAGGTCCTTGAGATTGATGTCCCCTGAGGTTATAGCCTTGTTGGCCTTGAGTATAAATTCCCTCAAGGTTTCACCTTAGACCTAGTACATCGAAGGTATCGTATATACCTCCCCTCTTCCCAGCGATGAATTTAATTGCACGTATCACCCCATTTACAAAGGCTTGCCTACTACTGGCCCTGTGGGTAACCTCCAGCCTTTCACCATCCCCTGCAAATATAACTGTATGCTCCCCTACAACATCCCCTCCCCTTATAGCGTGAATACATATCTCCTCCTTCTTCCTCTCTCCAAGGATACCTACTCTCCCGTAGATAATGGAGACTTCCCTCTCTAGGTTGTCACTTATAATCTTGGCAGCCCTCAGGGCAGTACCACTAGGAGCATCCCTCTTGTACCTGTGATGCATCTCCACTATCTCTATGTCGTAATCTCCAAGTTTTTTAGCTAAAAACTCCAAGACCTTGAAGAATATATTCACCCCTATAGCGTAGTTTTGAGATATTACAGCGGCAACTCCATATTTTTTTATAGTATCCTCTATCTCCCTCCTCTGTTCCTCTGTAAATCCTGTAGTTCCAATAACTAGATTTATACCCTGGGGTGCAGAGACCTTAACAGTTTTTACAGTGGCCTCAGGGGTTGTAAAATCAACGAGAACATCAGGTCTACTCTCCCTTAAAACCTCCTCCAGCCTATCGGCAGTCTCCAGTACTACCCCCACCTCACCTATACCTAACAGCCTACCAATATCCTCTCCCCTCTTCTCATGATTGGGAGCCTCAATTGCAGCAACTAATTTTAGATCTGGATGCTCACATATGCTCTTTATAATTCCACTACCCATTCTCCCCAGAGCACCAGTTACTGCAACCTTGATTACCATTGGATCACCTTTTATTTTGTAGATGCCATTCTTTTAAGCCTTCTCTTTAGCTTTTTCTCCCTTACCATTGGGATCTTAATAACGTTACCACAGTTTAGACACTTTATAGCTACATGGGGACAGCTCTTGTCACTGACAGTTCTTACCGTACAGTTCACCCCGTAGATAAGTACTGTAAGACACTTCTTACATATCCTCCTCTTCCACTTCTTTGGAAAAGGTACCCTTGCCTTCATTGCAATCCTTCTACTTAACTCTATATACCTTCTCATCCTCTCCAGTTGCCCCTTCCTGTAGGCCTCTTCAGCCAGGTTCATCAGGATCTCTATCCTCTCCAGGGCTATTTCCTTTATCTTTTTTGTCTTCCTTTTACTGTATCCCATGTTTTCACTTTTCCCAGTCCTCTAACAACTTAGCCACTGCAAAACTTGGAGTACAGAGGGACACCTCCCTTCCATATTTCTCTCCAATGGATAGAATTCTGTAGCCCTCTAGGGCCTCCCTCAGTATCCCCTCCCCAAGACCTGTAATAACAACATCCTCAATACCGTACCTCTGGGAGACCTGGTCTACGTTGTATCTGATTATATCCAGGAGTTTACTGTAGAGTTGATGGGATATATCTAAGATCTCCTCCTTTCTTACCTCCTCCAGATCACTACATAGTATTCTAGCTACCCTTCTCATACAACTCTCTCTATCTACAGGGGCACCATCTGGTGTATCACAGGTGTAGTCCTCTTCTCCTATCTTACTTAGTATAATGTTTATATCCCCTGTTATGGAGAAGTACTCCGAGGAGATATTGGTCTCATAACCTCTAAAGGTTACAGTTCTGCTTAGAAAGGAGAGAGGGGTTCTAAGTGCCCCTACATACACCAACTGATTACTCATCAGTCTCTTTAGATCTCTCTTTTCAGCTAGTACCTTTCCCTCCCTTATAGGTATCACATCTGTTGTTGTAGAGCCCATATCTACGAGTACACAGTTGTTACAGATATCCCTTATTACAAAGTGGGCGGTGGCAGTCCAATTTGAGGCAGAAACTTTAATATAATTTCTCCTGGCAGCATCTAGATCTAGGAAGTTTCCCTCTACATCAAAAACGTAGATCTCTTTATTGGGAAAGGCCCTCTCTACAGTTTTTAATATATCCTCCACACCCTCCCTCTTACTCCTGTATACATCCACCAACTCAGCTGTCATAACTACACCAACTTTTTCCACATCCTCACTGTTGTATCTCCTTAAAAGTTCTACAAGTCTAGTATCCCTCTTCCACAGGGGGAGGTAGATGTGATGTATTCTGTAAGTCTCTCCCATTAACTCTGTTATCTTAGTATTTGCCCCTCCTATATCAATCCCAAGAATCACCATATCACCATATATAAGGTAACTGTTATTTTTATTTAAATTAATTTAAGGCTGATAAACATGAGACTTTTTGGAACCTCAGGTATAAGGATGAAAGACTTAGATCCTCAGATCGCCTATAAGGTAGGTTTTGCCCTATCCCAGAAGGTGGAAGATGTAGTTGTTGCCAGAGATAACAGGACTACTGGGGAGATGATAAAGAGTGCCCTGATATCAGGTCTCTTAAGTGGGGGAAGCACTATTACAGATATAGGTATTGTCCCCACTCCAACCTTAGGCTTTTCCACGGGGAAACACCAGGTAGGTGTTATGATTACTGCCTCCCATAACCCTCCAGAGTACAACGGTATAAAGCTTTTTAAAAGAGATGGTACCCCCTACAGCCCTGAGGAGGAGAGGGAGATCGAGGAGATAATACTTAGAGGTGATTTTAAAAGGGTAGATTGGAGATCTGTAGGAGAGGTGTTAAGGGATGAGAATGCACATAGGGAGTATAGAGATCATATCCTTAAACATCTCTCAATCTCTAGGGAGTTTAACGTAGTTGTGGACTGTGCCAACGGAGCAAGTGCTGTCATTTCCCCCTATCTATTTACAGACGTGGGGTCCCATGTTATATCCCTAAATGCCCACCTCGATGGAAGATTTGTAGGGAGGATGCCTGAACCTAATAGGGAGAACCTTCAGGAGACTATGAGGATAGTTAAGGGATTGAATCAGGGAGGGGGGGATTACATAGGGATAGCCCATGACGGAGATGGGGACAGGATGGTAGCTATAGATGAGAGAGGTAGGATGGCAGATTTTGACAAGTTACTTGCAGTATTCTCCAAATATATAGTGGAAAAAACTGGGAGTAAGGTGATTGTAACTACGGTGGATGCCTCTATGTCCCTGGAGGAGTTCCTTGGAGATGGAGTTAAGGTTATTAGGACCAAAGTGGGAGATGTGGCAGTGTCCCAGGCACTCTCTAGGTATGGAGCCCTCTTTGGAGGAGAGCCCTCTGGTACATGGATCCATGGAGATGTTCACATGACTCCTGATGGAATACTCTCTGGTTTAAGGATTTTGGAGATGATGGAGTACTTCGATGAGAAACTTTGTAATCTCTTAGACCAGGTACCCTCTTATGTAAATCTAAGGGAGAAGATACCCTGTGAGGAAAGTAAGAAGTCCCCTGTTATGAAGTACGTTATAGAGCATGGGGAGAGGGTATTCCAGAGGAGTCCTGAAACTGTAGATGGGGCTAGATTTAATCTGGAGGAGGGCTGGGTACTTATAAGACCCTCTGGAACTGAGCCCTGCATAAGGATAAGGGTGGAGGGAAAAAATAGCTCTGTTGCAAAGGATCTCCTGGAGAAAAGTGTTAAGTTGGTGAAGGAGGCTTTAAGTGTTCTTTAGAGGTGTCCTTCTCCTTAGGTCTGTATATAACCTCCAGATGTGGATAGGCTATCTCCACATCCTTCTCTCTCCTGATCTTTTCTATTATTCTATTGAGTATCTCGGTCTTTACCTCTGCCCATTCAAAGGTATTTACCAGGTATCTAACCTTTAACTCAATACCTCTCTCTAAGAAGTTCACCCTGAGAATAGGTCTGTCGTAGACCTTTGCACTTGTAAAGGGTCTAGGCTTATTTCTCCAGATCTCCGCCAACTCCTTCATAAGATCTCCTACCACCTCTTCACAGGCCTCTAAGACTAACCTCTTAGCCTTTTCAAAGTTACTCTCATAGGTAACTACCACCTTGACGTTATCCCAGATATAGGGTGATCCCTTGGTGTAGTTAGTTATGGCGTTAGTTAGTACGTAGGCATTAGGTATTATAAGGGTTCTTCCAGTGGGCTCTCCAACAACCTCCCTTAGATAGATATGCATAGTGTCTATCTTGTATACGTCACCCATCCCTATGTTCTTTATATGTATCCTGTCGTTTATCTTAAAGGGCCTTGTTATCACTATATTTATCCACCCTGCAAAGTTCATGATAGGTCTCTGGAGTGCAAAGGTAAGGGCTGCACCAATAATACCCAGGGACATTAAAAGGGAACCTATATCGTGGTATAGAATAGAGATGCCTATCAATCCGGCGACAAACCATGTTACATATTTAAAAACTGATGCAAAAATTGGATAATCTCTTAACTCCCCCCTCTTTTCAAAGAATTCCCTTATCAATTCAAGGGAGATATCCAGGAATATCAAAGTACCTAGTATAAGGGTTGCCGTTAAAACTATCTCGTTGATATACAACTCTAAGAGGTGGAGATACTGGTAGATTTTTAATTTAATACAGAGGTAGTAAAGTATTGCAAGAAGGGCTAAAACCTTTATCAGGAATTTGCCACGAAAGAGGATCTTCCTATCTATCATAATTTACCACATACTCACTACAACTGGAGGACTGGGTAGTTGAATATAGGGATTCTTTTTTATCATGAGAATAGCATCTGTACCGTCTTCGTAATACCTTGGTAGCAATCTCTTGTCCATGTAACCTCTCCTGTAGTAGAACAATCTTGCCTCCCTGTTGTTGAATCTTACCTCTAAAGTTATATAGGCAACGTTGTATTTTTTAAAGAGAATATCCTCCAGTTCCTTTAGTAGTGCGCTACCTATACCCCTTTTCCTATACTCCTTAGAGGTTGCAATGGATATTATATGTCCATGTCCAAACTCTATAAGTCCCATGATGTAGCCCACTACCTTCTTACTCCTCTCATCCTCTGCCACTAGAAATCCTTCGGGAAAGTAAGAGAGTATCTGCATTATAAGAGGTGGGGGGTAGGGTTGAGGAAAAGAGTCCCTCTCTATCTCCACCACCTGGGGAATATCCTCGTATCTCATCCTTCTAATTTTAACCTTCTCCATTATCTTCACATGTAAATTTTAATTAAAAATTAGAAAAAAGTTATCTACTTTTTTTAAGATTCTCCAGGATTAGATCAGCCACCTTCCTCCCTGAGAGGAACATGCCTCCAAAGACTGGACCCATCCTGTATCCTCCATGTACTGCATTTGCAGCCATGCCACAGACATATAACCCTGGGAATATCTCCCTGGTATTCCTAAGTAGTGAGTTCTCTCCCTTCTCAGCCCATAGGGACCTCTCCCCTGGAATCTCCAATTTTAACTCCCTATTTTTCTTTGCAAGGATGTTGGAAACTGAGGCCTCATGTCCAGTTGCATCTACCACGTATTTGGCATCTATTGTAAGGGGATCTATATGGAGACCTGCCCTCTCAATGGCGTAGGTATTTATCACAACCCCACATACCCTGTTCTCCTTTAGGATAACATCCTCAACTACAATTCCTGTAAGTATCCTCGCCCCTGCATCTATAGCTCCACAACCTAACTTTGCCGCGACCTCTACGGAGTTGGCAAGGTAGAGACCCTCCTCCACCTCCTTCAATCTCACATGGAAATCCCGAAGGATCTCATGGGCAGGCGCCTGTACTGTAATATAGGGGAATCCCATACCCCCTCCCCATATACCACCTCCAAAGGAGAGATGTCTCTCCAACACCACAACTTTAACACCCTCCTCAGCCAGGTACTTTGAGGCAGTTAATCCACTGGGGCCACCCCCCACAATTACCACATCGGCCTCCACTGTATCCATCCACATCTCAAAGGAGGCCTTTAAAATCCCCCTGGTTATCTCCCTTTCCTCCACTTTTCTCAGTTTATACTCCATAACCTTTACCTCATCTATCTTTATAAATTCAATAACTTTATAAAAGTTAATCTTTTTTATAATTTTTCATAAATGGGAACTGGTGATATCGTGGCCAATATCGTAGTTAAAAAGTTAAACACTACCCCTGTAGAGGAGAGGGACATTGAAATCGTGGAGAGAAAGGGACTAGGACATCCAGACAGTATCTGCGACGGTATAGCTGAAAGTGTAAGCACTGCACTCTGCAAGATGTACAGGGAGAAGGTAGGTACCATCCTTCACCACAACACAGACCAGGTGGAACTTGTTGGTGGCCACGCCTACCCCAAATTTGGAGGGGGTCATATGGTTAACCCCATCTACATCCTCATATCTGGAAGGGCTACTATGGAGATACTGGATAAGGAGAAGGGTGAGATTGTTAAATTGCCCACGGGAACTGTTGCCGTCGAGGCTGCAAGGGCCTATCTAAGGAAGACCCTGAGAAATCTAAACATAGATAGGGATGTGATAATAGACTGTAGGATGGGACAGGGCTCTACAGATCTAGTAGAGGTATTTGAAAGGAGAAAATCCGAGATACCCCTGGCAAATGACACCTCCTTTGGTGTAGGGTATGCCCCACTGAGTACTACGGAGAAACTGGTCTTGGAGACAGAGAAATTCCTAAACAGTAAAGAGTTGAAGGAAGAGATTCCAGCAGTTGGAGAGGATATAAAGGTTATGGGTCTAAGGGAGGGGAAGAAGATTACCTTAACTATAGCCATGGCCGTGGTAGATAAATACGTAAACTCCCTTGAGGAGTACTACGAGGTAAAGAGGAAGGTTAAGGAGAAGGTGGAGAAGCTGGCTAAGGAGATTGCAAAAGATTACCAGGTGGAGGTATTTATAAACACTGCAGATTGTGGTGAAAGTGTATACCTGACAGTAACTGGGACCTCTGCAGAGATGGGGGATGACGGTTCAGTTGGAAGGGGTAACAGGGTAAATGGGTTGATAACTCCCTTTAGGCCTATGAGCATGGAGGCGGCCAGTGGTAAGAATCCTGTAAACCATGTTGGTAAGATATACAACATACTTGCCCATATAATAGCCAGGGAGGTTGCAGAGATAGAGGGGGTTAAGGAGTGTTACGTTAGAATACTTAGCCAGATAGGAAGGCCTATTAATGAACCGAAAATCCTGGACATAGAGATAATAACTGAGGAGGGTTACAGCATAGAGGAGATAGAGCCCAGGGCAAAGGATATTGCTGAAAAATGGTTAAATAAAATTCCAGAGGTGATGGAGAAGGTTATAAAGGGGGAGATAAAAACCTTCTAATTTTATCCATACTTTTTATAAGGTGATACCTTGAGGGTTGTTGGAGTTGTAGGTCCTAAGAACTCCGGCAAAACTACCCTGATATGTGAGGTATTGAGGGTGTTGAAGGAGAAGGGTCTCAAGGTAGCTGTGGTGAAACACAGTGGCCACCCTGTAGAGGTAGATAGGGAGGGAAGTGACACCCACAGATTTCAGAGGTATGCAGATATAACAGTTCTCTCAGATGTTAAAGGTAGAACTACTTTTTTCTATGGAACATTGGACTTGGAGGAGATACTCTCTAAGTTAGAGGCTGACCTTGTTATAGTGGAGGGGTTTAAGGAGAAGTTGAAGGAGTTGAATATACCTAAGATAGTTACTGTGAGAGATGGGGAGGGGAGGGAACTTGTAGATAGTCATACCTTTATGGTCGTTGAAAATATGAAGTATAATAGGGAGGATGTTGTTAAAGAGATCCTGAATAAGAGTGTTGTTCCCACTTACAACCTTAACTGTGGGCACTGTGGCTATAACTGTAGGGAGTTTGTTGAGAGGTTGATTAGGGGAGAGTTAAGTTGGAGGGACTGTACACTCTCTACAGAGGTGGAACTTGTAGTAGATGGAAGGAGAATACCTTTAAATCCCTTTGTTTCCAAGGTTGTTAAAAATACCCTTGTTGGTATGGTTTCCTCTTTCAAAGGTGTGAAAAATCCAGGGAGTGTTCTTATAAGGATAAAAAAGAAGTAATCAAAATATTTATATAGCGATATATAAAAATCTATATATACAATGTTATCGCTATTTTTTAGTAAGGATTACTTCCTGTGGTGATGTTATGGACAACTTAGATACAAGTAAGTATGAAACAATGGCTGAGATATTCAAGGCCTTTGCAGATCCAACGAGGTTGATGATATTGAAGTTACTCAGTGAAAACGAGAGTATGTGTGTATGTAAGATAATAGAGGAGTTAAAAAAGCCACAACCTACTATTTCCCACCACCTCAACATACTGAAGAAATCTGGACTCATAAAGGCGAGAAAGGAGGGTACCTGGAATTACTACTACATAGTAAACCCAAAGGTAAAAACCATTATAGATACCATGGATAGTATTGTAGATGGTAATTAAACTAACTTTTTTATATTTTTTTAACGGTGGTATTGTGGAGTTAGACTACAGGAAGCTAGGCCTAAAGGTAGGTTTAGAGATACATCAGCAGTTGGACACCAGTAGAAAACTATTTTGCAACTGTCCAACGGTGTTAAGGGAGGATGAACCCCATGGAGAGATTAAGAGGTTCCTAAGGGTATCCCAGAGTGAGATGGGAGATGTAGATAGGGCAGCCCTTGTAGAGTGGAAAAAGGGTAAGTACTACCTATATCAGTACTACAACGACACCACCTGTTTAGTGGAGTTAGACGAGGAGCCCCCTCATCCCCCCTCCCAGGAGGCCCTAGAGGTTGCACTACAGGTTGCCCTCCTTATGAACATGGATATAGTAGATGAGATACACACCATGAGGAAGATAGTCATAGATGGCTCTAACACCTCGGGGTTCCAGAGAACCATGTTCATAGGGAAGGATGGATACGTGGAGACAGAGTATGGTAAGGTGGGAATTAGTAGCCTATGTCTGGAGGAGGATGCCTCCAGGAAGGTGGAGGAGGGAAGGGACTATATAAAGTATAGGGTGGACAGGTTAGGCATACCACTGCTGGAGATCTCAACAGAGCCTGATATAGATTCCCCGAAGATGGGAAGGGAGACTGCAAAGAGGATAGGTATGATACTCAGGGCCACTGGGAAGGTTAAGAGGGGACTGGGGACCATAAGACAGGATATCAACATTTCCATTAGGGATGGGGCCAGGGTGGAGATAAAGGGGGTACAGGATCTGGACCTCATAGAGAAGGTGATTGAGAAGGAGGTAATTAGGCAGTTGAACCTCCTGGAGATATCCAGGATACTGAGGGAGAGAGGGGCTGAAGTGATTGAGAGGGTGGTAGATTTAACGGAGATATTAAGGGATACTAAATGTAAGGTACTACAGAGGGCGTTGAAGAAGGGTGGGAGGATAAAGGGGATAGTGTTAAAGGGTTTTGGAGGTCTTATAGGTAGAGAGATACAGGAGGGTAGAAGGCTGGGATCTGAGTTGGCAGATAGGGCCAAGGTTATAGCGGGGGTAGGAGGTCTCTTCCATACAGATGAACTTCCCAACTACGGTATCACCCAGGAGGAGGTAGAGAGGATAAAAGAGCATATGGAGAGGGTACTTGGAGTAGAGATAACCCTTGAGGATGCCATAGTCTTTATAGGGGACGAGGAGGAGAAGGTGGATAAGGCACTTGAGGCAGTTATAGAGAGGGCCAGGGAGGCTATTAAGGGGGTACCTGAGGAGACCAGGAGGGCACTTGAGAATGGGAATACCACCTATCTAAGACCTTTGCCAGGGGCTGCCAGAATGTACCCAGAGACAGATATACCACCTATTAAGATAGAGGGGGAACTCCTGGAACGTATAAAAAGAAATCTCCCAGAGATGCCAGAGGAGAAGTTGGAGAGGTTTATAAGGGAGTATAAATTGAACAGGGAGTTGGCAGAGATCCTCATAACCTCTCCAAGGGTTCAACTCTTTGAGGAGTTATGTGAGAGGTTCAAGGGCAGGATAAAACCTACACTTATTGCAACAACCTTGGAGAATACCTTGAAGGAGATCAAGAGGGAGGGTTACAATATAGATAATATTGAGAGGGAACACTTTTTAGCGTTATTTGAGGGGCTGGTTGAGGGTAAGATGTCCAAGGAGGCCATAGTTGAGGTGCTTAAGGGATTTGCCCAATATCCAGATAGAAGTTTAGATGAGATACTGGAGATGAAGGGTCTTAAATCCCTCTCCAGGGAGGAGGCAGAAAAAATAATAGAAGAGATAGTTGAGGAGAATATAGATCTTGTTAGAAGTAAGGGTATGGGAGCCATGGGGGTACTTATGGGCAAGTGTATGGCTGTTTTAAGGGGGAAAATAGATGGTAAAACTGTAAGTGAGATAGTGAGATCTAAGATAGAGGAGAGGTTAAAGGGATAAAACCTATCCCCTGTGGATATACTTACACCTGGGATATTGGGAACATCCTAGAAATTCTCCATACCTACTTCTTCTAACCACTAGAGATCTTCCACATATAGGACAGCGGGTAGAGGTTTTGTCCTCCTCCATCCTACTTATCAACTCCCTTCCAATCTCCATCTCTCTCTTTTTAACCTCCTGGAGTATCTTCCTCAGTCTCTCCTCAGCCTCTTTTAAAATGTCCTCCTTCTTCACCTCCCCCCTCTGTACCTTCTCCAGTTTATCCTCCATATC
This sequence comes from Methanothermococcus okinawensis, assembly GCA_015661555.1. Classification (GTDB taxonomy): domain Archaea; phylum AGJL01; class Methanococci; order Methanococcales; family Methanococcaceae; genus Methanofervidicoccus; species Methanofervidicoccus okinawensis_B. Next base: position 9,427 of record DQVW01000056.1, on the reverse strand, counting down.
CCTAGTCATCCCCTCCTCTACTATCTCTGGGCAGTACCTCTTTAACGTCTCGATCACCGCCATACCTAGGTTGGTTACCCTAAGGTAACCTCTCTCCTCAAGGACATAACCTCTCTTAATAAGTTTCTCCACAATCTCAGCCCTTGTTGACTTTGTTCCCAACCTTCTCCTCTCCAACTCCTTTATGATAGAGGCCATGGTGTACCTCTTAGGAGGTTTAGTTTTTCTCTCCTCTAACACTATCTCCTTAACCCTTACTATATCCCCCCTCCTGAAGTTGGGGATCTCCTTCTCCTCAAATTTACTGAAGTAGTATATCTCATGCCAACCTCTCTTCAAGGTCCTGGCACCACTAACTTTGAACAACTCTCCTCCTATATCCAGATCCACCTCAATATACTCCCTCCTCATATCCTCCCAGAATGCCCCCAAGGTCCTTCTAGCTATAAGGTGATAGATCCTCTCCTCCTTAGATGTAAGAGGTTCCTCAGGGACATCTACTACATGTATTGCAGGGTGGGCAGGATCCTCCTTCTTACCTTTAACAGGTTTTCTACCCTCCCTAAGGATCCTCTCTACATATCCCCTGTACTCCTCAATCTCTCCTATTCTCCTAAGTATATTCTTCAGATATTCCCAGTTATCAGGGAGTCTCTGGGAACTTGTCCTTGGATAGGAACAGTATCCCTTCTCGTAAAGTCTCTGGGCAATCTCCTGAGTCTCTTTAGGAGAGAGTTTATAGATCCTATAGGCCTCCCTCTGGAGAGTTCCCAGGTCGAAGGGGGGAAGAGGTCTTATACTTTCCTCCCTTCTCACTACCTTTAGAACCTTTCCTTCCCCAATATCCTTTATCCTGTTGTATACCTCCTTCGCCTCCCCCTTATCCCAGAATTTCTCCCTACTGTGAATAGCCTTTACATCCCCCTCCAATAAACCCTCTATAACCCAGTACTTCCTACTTTTAAAGTTCTTTATCTCCAACTCCCTCTCCACTAAGAAGGCCAGGGCTGGACCTTGAACCCTTCCAGTGCTCATGGTCCTCCATCTATTTACAGCCTTGAGGGATTGCATAAGAGCCCTGGAGACGTTGATCCCGTAGTACCAGTCTAGCTTATGTCTACTCTCACCGGCATCCACGAGACCATAGTCTATTCTATCTGGATTCTCATAGGCCCTTAAAATCTCCTCCCTTGTTAAACTGGAGAACCTCATTCTCTTGGCATTCCTCCTTCCACAGATGTAGTAGAGGGCATGGTAACCTATTAACTCCCCCTCAATATCCCAATCTGTGGCTATGTAGATCTCATCTACATCCCTGGATAGTTTCTTTAAAGTCTCTATGTACTTCTTTACATACTCCCTTCCCTTTACCATCCATGCAGGTACCCACTTTACATGGAATACTGGGTACTCCCCAAACTTTTTACTCCTACTGTCCTCCTCCAAGGTAAAGAGGTGTCCAACTGCAGAGGCTACCAGGATTTTCTCCCCATCTCTCTCCACCTCGTAGTAAGGTACACCCTTATAGGATCTCTTCTTTACCTTTCCCAGTGCCTCACCTATTTTCTTCGCAACCTTAGGTTTCTCGCAGATTATCAACTTCTTCATATTCCAACCTCCAGAAATGATTACGTAAGTATTAAATAATATCAGGGAAAAGTAATTTAACATTTTGTTGAATTCAAAATATATCTATATTTAATTCAATAAATATATTAGAAAAAATTTTAAATTATCCCCTACCTTATGATTAACTAAAACCTCTCTTTCTGGTGGAGGAGATATGATACTCATCATAGGTTACGGTTCCTTTGGTCGTAAAGTGGTAAATTATGCTAAATCCCTTGACAGGGTAAGGGTTGTAGATAAGAATCCAACGGTCTTTGAGTCTGTGGAGAAGTTGGACTTTGAATACATTGTAGGTGATGCCTGTAAAAAAGAGACACTTTTAAAGGCTGGTGTTAAGGAGGCAGATACTGTAATTATACTTACCAACGACCCTACTGCAAATAAGAAGATAGTGGAACTTATAAAGGAGTTAAATCCTACCGCCTATGTTATTGCCAGGGGGATTCCCAAGTATCCAGATCTCTACTCTGGAACCCAGGTGAACAAGGTAATATACCCTGTGGACTGCGCAGCCAGGGAGATAGTATCTGAGATAGAGAAGTCTAAGCTGAGGAAGAGGTTAATGGACCTAGAGAAGGTGATAATGGATATAAAGTCAAAACATGGATTAACCATAGATGCTGACAACTTAAAGGAAGGTGTTAACAACGAAAACTCCATATCCTTTTTGATACTTATGCATAAAAACCCAGATCCTGACTCTATAGCCAGTGCCATGGCCCTTAAGAGGATACTTGAGAGGTGGAGGGTAAGGGCGGATATTGGCTACGGAGGTAGAATAGATTTCGATGAGAATAAGGCGATGATCAATCTTCTAGGTATAAAGTTGATACCTATCGAGGATATAGATATGGACAAGTACAGTGGTATTGCAGTTGTAGATACCTCCTTTTCAAAGTTACTACCTGTAAATCTAGATCGTGAAATAGACATACTTATAGACCATCATGAGAATGGGGATTTAACTGCAAGATATATGGATATAAGACCAGAGGTTGGAGCAACTGCAACTATAATGTTGGAGTATCTAAATGAGTTGGGGATAACCCCAAAACAGGATCTGGCAACAGCACTTTATTACGCCATATGCTCAGATACCAACTACTTCAGGAGAAAGACCTCTAAAAAGGACTTCGAGGCTGCAGGGTATCTTCAGGACCTCATGGACCCAAAGATCCTGGAGATGATAGAGAACCCTGAGATGGACACTGAAACCATGGAGGTTTTGGCAAGATCTGTCCTAAATAGGAAGGTGGTTAGAAGTAGTATTGCACTGTCCTATGTAGGTACGGTGAAAAACAGGGGGGCGTTAGCCAAGGCTGCAGATTTCCTACTTAAGATGGAGGGTATAACCACAACCTTCGTCTTTGGGATATCTGGAAGTAAGATATACATAAGTGCCAGAACCAAGGATCTAAGGATAGATGTGGGAGAGATTATGAGAAGGGCCTTTGGAGGAGGGGGGCATCAAAAGGCTGCGGCGGCAAGTATAGACCTTGGTATATTTGAGTCTGTCTCAGATAAGGATTCACTTAGGAGGTTGGTGGAGGAGGCTATACAGACTAAGATACTGGAAGCCATGGGGATAAGTGAGGAGGAGGAAAAGGTTAAGAGTAGTTAATACTTTCCCTTTTTTTAATCTGTCATATTAGATTTCAACTTTGTTGGAATTAACTATTAAAATTCTCTACTGGAACAATTTTCTCACATATCAGGCTGATTTTGGAAATATTTCAGGAAAATATAGCGAATTTTTGGATAACTTCAATTTAAATAGAAAAAACTATAAACATTTTTCATTTAAATCGAGTGGTATAAAAACAATTTATAATATTGGTGATTTGAATGTGGAGAGAAAATAAACTCTCAAAGATATTGAAGGCAACTATCCTAGTAAGTTTAATAATCTTAGGAGTTTTTCTTGCAGGTTGCCAGGGGAAGGAAGAAACTCCACAAGAACTTTCAGGAGAACTGAAGATAACAAGTCGTGCAGTATTAGTTCCCTTAATTAAAGAATGGGCAAAAGTCTTTGTGGAGAAACATCCCAATGTAAAGATTAACGTATCAGGGAATAAATGTGCAAACGTCACCAAATTAGTTGGAGAAGGTAAAGCAAATTTAGGATTTATGGGACGAGAATTAACATCTGCTGAAAAGGAGAAGTATCCCGATCTTAAGCAGGTAATCGTAGGGAAGAGAAACAGAAGTATTGTTATTATCGTCCATCCAAACAACCCTGTTAATGAATTAAGTTTAGAAGAGATAGCGAAGATCTTTGCAGGGGAGATAACTAACTGGAAGGAGGTAGGTGGTCCTGATAAGGATATTCATGTGGTAGTGATAGAAAAAGGCTGTAAAAGAGCAATACTTAATAAACTTGTTATGAAACCTTATAAAAAGAACGTTACAGCAAATGCCCTGACAAAACAATCGTTTGAAGAAATCATAGATATAGTTTCCAAAGATGAAAACAGCATAGGTTATGTCTATCCAAAATATATAAATGAGACAGTTAAAGATAGAGTTAAAGTCTTAAAAATAGATGGAGTTGAGCCAACAAATGAAAATATCATGTCAGGTAGATATCCACTTACAGAGTACGTCTATATTCTAATCAGGAAAGAACCTTCAGAACTTGAAAAGGCTTTCATGGACTTTGTCCTAAGTGAGGAAGGACAGAAAATTATGGAGGATATGGGTTATATTAGAATTAAAGGGGTAGGAAAACAATTAAAGCCCTAATTCTTTTCCATTTTAAATTAGATAAACTATACAGAGGGAAAGTATGCTGAAAAAACTGCCCCTGCAACCTCATTAAAAGAAAATTTTATGTATTTTATGAAAGATTTTTTAACTGGCACTGAATATCAACTTTTTTATATTTTTTATCAGGTGACACCATATGAAAAAATTTACTATTTTTCTAGTTTTTACAATATTGCCCCTAAGTCTCGCCTGGGATGACTGCCCCTATGGTATAACAAACTCCTCCTGTCAATATCCAGGATACTGTTCCCTGTATGTAGATACAAATAACAACAACATCTGTGATCGTAGTGAGCCGGCACCTAATGATACTTCTGAAAATAATGATCAGAATGAAAAATCCCTTATTGATAGAGTAATAGAGTTTCTATTTATGGAGGTTAATCTGAGGGAAATACTGTTTAATTTATTAAAAAAAGTATTTGTTCTATTAAAACTGGGTTAAATAGGTGATAAGGTGTTAAAAATCTACAACTTTTTAGAGAATCATCTTCAATCAATAAGAAAGTTAATACAATCACTGTTTTTTGTCTATTTTTTGTTTTTTTCTGGGTTGTGCCTCTGTGTATTGGGTGTATTGGAGAGGTTTATTTTAATGAGAAATTTCTATCTAACTTCTACCTTAGTTGTCCTCTTAATTACCCTTATCTTAGGTAGGGTGTTCTGTGGATGGGTATGTCCTCTCGGGTTTATATTTGACATTATTTATAAGTTAAGGATGAAGGTTTCCCATTTGAAGTTTCTCCCAACAGTTCCAGAGAAGATCCACAGTAAGATGATCTATCTAAAGTATGGAGTATTAATACTATTTTTATATCTAACCTATAAGTTATCAACTTATGCATTCTGTAAGGTGTGTCCCCTTGGTACCTTAACAAACCTCTATGGGACTGTAGTGTCTATAATGCTACTTCTCTTTTTTCTAATAATGGGATTTTTCTATCCCCTCTTTTTCTGTAGGTATTTCTGTCCAATAGGGGCTTTATTAGGTATATTCTCAATTAAACCCTTATTTAAATTGAAGATTAAAAGTGAAAAATGTGTAAATTGTAAGTTATGTGATAGGAGGTGTCCAGTACAGATAGAGTTGACGAAGGGGATACCTCAACATGAATGTATAAGATGTTTTGAATGTAAAAGTGTCTGTAAGAAGGATGCCCTTAAGTATGAAATTTAAATTCAATAAAGAAGAGGAAGGGTCCCCTATGGTTAAAGTGGAGGAGTACATGACCAGGAATGTATACTACGTCAGTCCAGAGGATACTGTAAAGGATGTAATAGAGCTTATCAAAAAGACCTCCCATGACACCTTTCCAGTAGTCTCTGAAGGTAAGGTAGTGGGTATAGTCTCAGTCCATGATCTAATAGGTAGGGATGAGAATGAGAAGATAGAGAATATCATGGTTAAAAGAGAGAAGATGATTACTACCAGGCCAGATGCCAATATAAGGGATGTTGGAAGGTTGATGTTTAGGACAGGTTTCTCAAAACTTCCTGTTATAGACGAGGAGGATAGACTACTAGGTATTATTACCAACACCGATGTTATAAGATCCCAGATAGAGAAGACTACGCCGGAGAAGTTAAATAAGATAGTGGAGGCCTATAGAAGGTTGGGGTTTAAGGTCAAGGTGTATACAGATACCATCCCTGTAAATAAGATAAGGCCAACCCAGGGTAAGATCTACGCAGATGAGTTACAGGGTAGGATATACGAGTTGAAGAGGGGTCTCGCTGAACCTATAATAGTTATAAAGAAGAGAGACAGGGATGATAAGTACATCCTTGTAGATGGGCATCACAGGGTTGTCGCCTGTAATATCCTGAAGATACCTGAATTGGAGGCCTACGTCATTGAGATAGATACAGATAGAAAACTAGGTATAGAGAGAACTGCCGATAGTCTAGGTTTAAAATCCATCGAGGATATTGAGATAGTGGATGAGGAGGGTAACAACTCCTGTGAGGTATATGAACTTACATCCAAGAGAAGTCGTTGAAAGGATAACATGAATATTCCAAAAAGTCATCCAAGGTATAAATCCCTACTAAATAGGGAGAAAGTTGTTGAGGCCCTGGATAGGGGAATACTTGCAAAGGCAGGGCTTATAGCCCATGGTAGGGGGGAGACCTTCGACTATCTCATAGGGGAGAAAACTACAGATATAGCTCTCAGGGCTATAAAGGCTGCCGCTGCAATGTTGGTACTGGCTGAGAATCCAGTTATCTCAGTTAACGGTAATACCGTAGCCCTGGCTAGAGATGAGGTTGTCAAACTTGCAGAGGAGTTAAATGGAAAGATTGAGGTAAATCTCTTTTATAGAAGTGAGGAGAGGTTGAGAAAGATTAAGGAGTTCTTTGAGGAGGACCCTGTTATCAGGGAGAAGATAAGAAGTGGTAAGATAAAGATCCTGGGGGTGGAGGACGGGAATAAACAGATACCTAACCTGGAGAGTGCAAGGGGTAAGGTCTCCCAGGAGGGGATATACTCTGCAGATGTGGTTCTAGTACCCCTGGAGGATGGAGATAGAACTGAGGCCCTTGTGAAGATGGGTAAGAAGGTAATATCTATAGATCTCAATCCTCTATCCAGGACAGCCCAGAGATCCACAGTTACCATAGTAGATGAGTTAACTAGATGTCTACCTCTACTTAGGAAGTACGTGAGAGAGTATAAGAGGCTAGATAGGGAGGAACTCCAGAGGATTGTAGAGGGATTTGACAACAGGGAGAATCTAAGGGATATGTTGAATCACATATGTAACAGGCTGAGAAACTTACAATTTATCTAAATGTGGGTATCATGTTTTTTGACGGGTTAGGGTTGTCAGGTTTCTTTGAGATCCTGGGACTACTCTCAGCCCTCCTTATATTTGCAGGATTTATCATAGTAGTTATAAGTGCAATACTTGGCTACTTCCTGGTAAAAAAGAACAAGTTACTCTTTCCAAAGGTCTTTCTCTACATTATGGATAACTTTCACCCTATACTTCTAAAGTTATGTCTAATGGTAGGTACAGAGGACACCTTCTACAGAATAGGGATAGACTTCTACAACAGGTACTACTACCACTCCTTTAAAAAGGCTGAGAGGAAGGTGCTTATACTCCCCCACTGTCTCAGGGATATAAAGTGTCCTGCCAAGTTGGGGATAAATGGTGTAGAATGTGTATTTTGCAACAGGTGTCCACTGGGAGGTATAATAAAAGTTGCCAGGGATAACAACTACGAGGTATATATAGTCCCTGGCTCTACATTTATAAAGAGGATATTAAAGGAGAAGAAACCTACAGGGGTTTTTGGAGTTTCCTGCTATAGAGATCTCTTCCATGGGATGAACTATCTATCTAGGAAGGGGATACCTGTACAGGGACAGCCTCTTTTAAAGGATGGCTGCCTATGCACCTCTGTAGATGTTGAGGAGTTACTTGCAAGGATAAGAGACACCAGGTGATACAGTGCTATCCAAGATTAGAGATACTCTAAAGGGCATAACTAAGAAAAAGTTGGAACAGGAAGGTACAAAGTATATCATGTTTGGAGGTAAAGGTGGTGTGGGGAAAACTACCATGAGTGCTGCAACTGGTATATACTGTGCAGAACAGGGCTTAAAAACTGTGATAGTATCTACAGATCCTGCACACTCTCTAAGGGACAGTTTTGAACAGGAGTTTGGCCATGAACCTACAAAGGTGGAGGGGATAGACAACCTATACGTGGTGGAGATAGATCCCCAGAAGGCCATGGAGGAGTACAGGGAGAAGTTGAAGAAACAGTTAGATGAGAACCCCATGCTAGGGGGGTTATTGGAGGAGCAGTTGGAGATGGCAGCCCTATCCCCTGGGACAGATGAAAGTGCAGCCTTCGACGTATTTCTGAAGTATATAGACAACAACGACTTCGACGTAGTTATATTCGATACCGCCCCAACTGGACATACCCTGAGATTCTTAAGTTTACCAGAGTTGATGGATAGATATATGACAAAGATGATTAAGTTTAAAAAACAGATGAGTGGAATGATGAAGATGATGAAGAGGTTGATGCCCTTCAGTGGGGGGGAGGAGGATATAGACTACGATAAAATCCTAGAGGAATTGGAGGAAATGAAGAGGAAGATAACAAAGGCTAAAGAGATACTTGCAGATCCAAATAGAACCTCCTTTAGACTTGTGGTAATACCTGAGGAGATGAGTATCCTGGAAAGTGAGAGGGCCATGAAGGCCCTAGAGAAGTACAACATACCTGTTGATGCAGTTATAGTGAATCAGGTTATACCTGAGTATGTTGAATGTGACTTCTGTAGATCTAGAAGGAGACTACAGATGAGTAGATTGAAGATGATAGAGGAGAAGTTTGGAGATAAGGTTATAGCCCATGTACCTCTTCTGAAAACTGAGGCTAAGGGTATAGAAACCTTAAGGGAAATAGCCAGGATACTCTACGGTGAGGGTGAAAAAAATTAAAATTATTCTTCAAATACTCTGGACATGCACCCTGCAATAAACCCTGCTATTGCATCATCTAAAAAGACACAACCTCTTCTATCAAGTTCTCCTATTACTCCAGGTTTTTTTGCATCGTACCACCTAAAGTTAAATATCCCCTTAGTTCCAGAGATCTCGTTGGCGATGGTCATTCCAATAACTTCGTCTATGTAGATATGGATTGGATCCCCATGATAGTTAAAGGGTAGATTTCCCTTAATACCCTCCTCCTCAAGTTTTAAAGCAGCTATCATCAATGTTAGGAGGTTGGGATCCTCCAACTTTTTCAACATCACCTCCCTAAGCTTCAACCTAATCTTCTTTTTATCCCCTGAGATGCACAACTCCATGGCAGTTTCTATCATACTCTCCAGATCTACCCCGTATCTCTCTAAACCCTTTAAAAGGAGATTTTTAGAGTTAAGGATTGGGGAGATGCCCATTATACCCCCTCACTATCCAACCTTAATCCTACTATCTTACTTATACCTCCCTCCATATATACGCCATATAGAGTATCTGCCTTACTTATCATCTGTTCCCTA
>DQVW01000032.1 GCA_015661555.1 Methanothermococcus okinawensis | reverse complement strand
AGAGGTAGTCTAGCCTGGTAAGGCGTGGGACTGGAAATCCCATGGGGCTTTGCCCCGCGGGGGTTCAAATCCCCCCCTCTGCGCCATTTTTTTATCTTTTTTTTTTCTTTTTTTTATTATTAAACACGAAACTATTTTTTTGGAGGTGCTTATATTGAACCAGGGGGAATTTAGACATAGATTAAGGATATCTAAAACTGACATAGATGGAAATGCACCCTTAGAGTTTGCCCTACAGGCTATTAAAGGTATAGGTAAGGCCATGGCCAAGGCCATAGTTAGAGTTGCAAAACTAGATGGACAGATGCGTGCAGGTTATCTAACTGATGACGATGTTAAGAGGATAGAGGAGATATTGAGAGATCCTGCAAAACACGGTATTCCATCCTGGATGTTTAACAGGAAGAGGGACCCTTACTCAGGGGAGGATAAACACCTTATAGAGAGTGACTGGATACTTGCAGTTCAGCAGGACATAGCAACTATGAAGAGGATCAGATGTTACAGAGGAATTAGACATGAACTAGGACTACCATGTAGAGGTCAGAGGACAAGGAGTACATTTAGAAGAGGTCCTACCGTTGGTGTAAGTAAGAAGAAGAAAAAGTAAATTAAGGTGAGATAATGGGAGATCCTAGGAGGTTGAAAAAGAAATACGATACTCCTAATCATCCCTGGATCGCAGAGAGAATTAAAAGGGAGAAGGAACTTCTAAACAAGTACGGTCTTGTAAATAAGAGGGAACTTTGGAAGATGGAAACTAGGCTGAGAAAGTTTAGAAGGCAGGCTAGGAAGTTAATTAGTGATACCTCTGAGCAGGGGAAGAAGGAGGCCCAGCAGTTATTCAACATCCTTAGAAGATATGGGATACTGGTTAAGGAGGATCCAACTTTAGATGACGTCCTCTCCCTCACCGTGGAGGATATACTGGAGAGGAGATTACAGACCATAGTCTTTAGAAAGGGGTTAGCTAAGACTATAAAACAGGCTAGACAGTTTATCGTCCATGGACATATAGCCATTAACGGTAGGAGGGTTACAGCACCTAGCTATCTAGTACCTGTTGAGGAGGAGGATAAAATTACATACGCTCCAACCTCTCCTCTAGCCTCTAAGGATCATCCTGAAAGGGTGAAGGTAATAACAGAAGAGGGCAATTAAATAGGGTGATAGTATGGGTAGCAAGACAGGTGGAAAATGGGGGGTTGTTCATATCTACGCCTCCTACAACAACACCATAATCCATGTTACCGATATAACAGGGGCTGAAACCATAGCCAGGATCTCTGGAGGTATGATTGTAAAGAACCAGAAGGATGAAGGTTCCCCATATGCAGCTATGCAGGGGGCATTTAAAATAGCGGAGATAATAAAGGAGAGAGGTATTGACAAGGTACATATAAAGGTAAGGGCTCCTGGAGGAAGTGGACCAAAGAACCCTGGACCTGGTGCCCAGGCTGCAATTAGAGCCCTGGCAAGGGCAGGGATACAGATAGGTAGAATAGAGGATGTAACTCCAATACCTCACGATGGAACAACTCCAAAGAAGAAGTACAGGTAGATACCTCTGGTGGTATTCTTGATATCAGATATTAGGAAGGAGAAAACACCAATAGGAGATATCCTCAGGTTTAAATTAAAGGGACCTATCTCCTTTTCCAACGCCATAAGAAGGATAATGATATCTGAGGTACCTACCTACGCCATAGAATACGTCGACGTCTATGAGAACACTTCCTCCATGTATGATGAATTACTGGCCCATAGGCTAGCTCTCATCCCAATTAAGGGAAAACCTCTCAGTGAGAATGAGGTCATAACCTTTGTCCTCAACAAGGAGGGCCCCTGTACTGTATACTCAGGAGATCTTAAATCTGAGACAGGAGAGGTTGCATTTAAAAACATACCTATAGTTAAGTTGAAGGAGGGACAGAGGTTAAAGTTGGAATGTGAAGCTGTAGTAGGTATAGGGAAGGTACATGCAAAGTGGCAACCCTGTAACAGTACCTACAGACAGATAGGTGAGGAGGAGGTTGAATTCCAAGTGGAGTCCCACGGCAACATGGAACCTGAGGAGATAGTAATATCCTCTCTCGAGATATTGAAGGACAAGGCGGAAAGAGTTTTAAAGGAGCTGGAAACACTGGAGGAATAAAAGGTGGGATCTATGAGGGAACCTAAGGCAACTAATCCAAGGATTTTAAGGTTAATAGAAACACTTAAATCTGCATCCTACAAGACCCAGAGGAAGATCTGGAAGGATCTAGCTAAGAGGTTATCAAAACCTGCTAGAAGAAGGGCGGAGGTAAACATCAGTAAGATAAACAGATATACAGAGGAGGGGGAGGTAGTAGTTGTTCCTGGTAAGGTGTTAGGTGCTGGAAGGTTGGACCACAAGGTAACTGTTGCCGCCCTCTCCTTCTCAGAGAGTGCCAGGAAGGCTATTGAGGAGGTTGGAGGAAGGTGCATAACTATTGAAGAGTTAGTAGAGGAAAATCCCAAAGGTGTCCAGATAAAGATTATGTCATAAGGTGAAAGTTATGGTAGTTATAGACGCCACAAATGCAGTAGCTGGAAGGCTGGCATCTTACGCTGCCAAGTTGGCCCTCTCTGGAGAGGAGGTATTAATAATTAACGCAGAGAAGGCCATAATAACAGGAAATAGGGATTACATATTTCAGAAGTTTCTCCAGAGGAGACATAGGAAGAGTATAAGTAATCCAAGGAGGATGGGTCCAAAGTATCCAAGGAGACCTGACGATATCCTTAGAAGGATGATAAGGGGTATGCTCCCCTACAAGAAGGCTAAAGGGAGAGAGGCATTTAAGAGGGTTAAGGTTACAGTGGGAACTCCAGAGGGAGTAACTCCAGATGTTACCTACACCAGGATGCCAAATACCCACAAGTTTGTAACCCTTGAAGAACTTAGTAAGTATCTAGGAGCTAAATTCTAAAGGGGTGATCATGTGAAGGTGGTACATACTGTAGGTAAAAGAAAAACTGCCATTGCAAGGGCTACTGCAAGGGAGGGGAAAGGTAGAATTAGAATAAACAAGGTGCCTATTGAAATCTTTGGACCGAAATATTTAAATATGAAATTGATGGAACCTATAATACTGGCAGGTGATGTGGTAAACACAATGGACATAGATATTACCGTTAAAGGGGGAGGGGTTTCAGGGCAAATAGATGCAGCGAGGACAGCTCTAGGTAAGGCCATTGTAGAATTCACGGGAAGTATGGAGATAAAGAATAAGTTCCTGGAGTACGACAGGACACTGTTGGTCAGTGACGCAAGGAGAACTGAGCCTCACAAACCAAGTAGGTCCACCAAGGGACCAAGGGCCAAGAGGCAGAAGTCCTACAGATAAATTCCCTGTTATTTTTTGGTGATAAAGTGGTAATGTTTCCCATTAGGTGCTTTTCCTGTGGTGCCGTAATATCTGCGGTATATGAGGAGTATCGCTCCAGACTTCTAAAGGGGGAAAACCCTAAAGACATACTGGACGACCTGGGGATTAAGAAGTACTGTTGTAGAAGGATGTTCATATCCCACAGGATAGATGAGGATGGTAGGGAGATATTTGACGACATGATGGAGCATGACTCCTCCTACTAAGTTTTTATGTGGGACTGTGGGGTAGCCTGGCCATCCTGCGCGTCTGGGGGGCGCGCGACCCGAGTTCAAATCTCGGCAGTCCCACCATATCTTACTTTTTTATCAATTTTTCTGGTGTTTTTTATGGGATATACCAGGTTTGAAAAGGCTAGACTTATTGGAGCCAGATCTCTACAAATTTCAGATGGGGCCTATTTAACTATAGATACTCATAAAGACTCCTCCTTAGATATTGCCATGGAGGAGTTTGAAAGGGGAAAAATACCCCTAATAGCAAAACCTAAAAAAAGAAAATAACTCTTTTTTTTATTTATAAACTCTCAGAGGTAGATCTCTGTGGATGGGGAGATTTTAATAGAGAGGATAAGTGCAAAGAAGGTTTTTAAAAATGCTAAAATAGGGATTAAGATAACAACCTTAACCTCAGGGGGGATAGGTTACCACACCCTCCCCGTGGAAAACCCTGACTACGTAATATCTGATATAGAGAACATAATAGCACCGGAACTTGTGGGACATCCTGTAACAGATCAGGACCTTGTAGACTCTATAATATGTAGTACTCCCATAGAGGATCCAACTACAACTATGGGTGTCTCCCTCAGCGTCTCACAGGCGGCAGCTAACGCCCTGGAGATACCCCTATTTAGATATATTGGAGGTGCCCTCTCCACCCAGTTACCCAGTGTAGCCTGTCCTCTACTCTCTGACGGCGAGAGGGATCTTCTAGTGATACCTATAACTGAATCCATAGAGGAGATGATATATATCTACAGGAAGATACTGGAACAGCTCTCCCAAAGCTACAGGAATGTGGATATGGAGGGAAGGTACAGGTGTAAAGATATCTTCCAGGAGCTGGAGAGATTCAAGGATATAGTATCTGAGATATCCGAGGAGGAGGATGTTAAGATACTTACAGGTGCCTCAGTAAGGGAAGATGTAGAACATGAGAAGATTTCTAACCTGGATTATCTGGAAAGTCCTAAAACTGTAGAATTTGACGGCTTTTTAACTACTGAAGATATAGACGAGATGGCAGACTTCTCAAAGGTAGAACCTTATACAGTTAGTACCTTAAGTGAGCTGTACTACTATACAGAGTATATACTTGAGAGGGGATTGAACCCCCTGATAGTAGGCAACAACCCTACATTTTCACATATCGCGGTGGGT
>DQVW01000010.1 GCA_015661555.1 Methanothermococcus okinawensis | reverse complement strand
ATAGTTATGGGGTGTATCGGTGTTATCCTGAATACAGACTACCTGGATAAGATAATTATGCTGGAGTTTTTGACAGGGGGTTTAATTGGCCTTATAGTTTCCTTCTACTACCTGGATGTGGCAATCCTCACCTCTATAATGGAGCCTGTAAGTACCGTCATACTACTCCTTGGGTCTCTAAAGTACCTCTACCTTAAGAGGTCCAAGAAGAGGTACAGCTCGAAACTGCCAATACTTGTAAAGTAGGGATAGGATGGATATAGTGGTATCTACCCTCTACCTAGGATACTTCCTGCTTATATTTGGAACCCTAGGTGTTATATTGGGGCCAGGGACCAGGGATCCCTTTGTGAGGTTTCTAAATGTAGAGGTGCCTACCCTAGGTGTAATGCTGATATTCCTCGCCTACAACCACACCTTGGCACTTATGACCTATATTGCCATAAACTCACTTATTGCCCTGGTGTTTATAAGGGCCGTAATTAGAAAGGAGGAGTTGGAGGCCTAGTTATGGATATTGGTAGATTGTGGAATTACATCTCAAGACCAGAGGTTGTACCTAGATTGTTTGCAGTATTTCTATGTTTAATAATGATAATTGAGTTCTTCGTACCTACCTCCTACAACGAGGATCAGTTGTATCCAAAGTATCCTCCTCAGAGCCAGGTCTTTAAATCCTCTCTCGCGCCCTACGACAGGGGAGGGGAACCTCTAAAGACACCTGCAGATATTAAGACACAGTATCCCCAATTTGAACCTATAAGAGGTAGAATAACTGCCTACCTTACCCCTCCAGCTATCTGGCTCTCTGAGAGGACTCCCTACTTTGGAACTACCATAGTGTCAACTCCAGGAGGAATATTAGATGAGATACTCTACTATACAAGGGGTTTAGATACTATACTGGAGTCCCTAACACTCCTGATATCCTTCATGATCTTCAGCTGGGTGTACCTCCACAGGGATTAAGGTGGAATGGATGGATGTTGTTCAACACATGTTTAATTACTCCGTCTTTGCAGGTTTTGTGGTGGGTATACTCTCCCTTATTGCCATAGGCTATCAGCGCTCCGATATACACCTCCTTATTTTATCTGATGTTGTAGAGTGTGCCATGTTGGTTATTATAGCTGCCCTTGGTACAGATCTTGCCGAGGCCCTTATTCTCCCTGGTCTAGTTGTAGGGTTGGCAGAATTTTTAGCAGTCTCAGAGATTTTAATACAGAGGTGTAAGTTAAGGAAGAAGGAGAAGAATAAGAGGGTATCAAAGTTATTTGAGGAGTTCCTAGTTGTGGAAGAGCCAAAGGTAGAGGTGGATATAGAGCATCCCAAGATGGAGATCCTCTACAGTGCCTCAAGGTTTATAAGTCTCATACTGGTTATCTACGGGGCCTTCTTAACAGGTTTTACAGGGGGGGCTGTAATGTCCGTTGGTCTACTGTTCTACCTCCTCTCCCAGGGCATAGTGAGTAGGGGAATATCCTCCGAGGATATAAAGGATTTCTGGGAGGCTGTTGCTGGATTCTCAGGTATTATGTGGGCCCTATGGATCATCCTGGGATTTATCGGATTCTACCTCTTTCCAGATCACTATGTAACCTTCCTCCTTATAGCTGGAGGTGCCTTGGCACTTAAGGTGGGCTCCAAACTTGGGTTAATAGGAGATCTGAAGTTCTAGGTGGTAGGATGTTCCTTAACATTACCTCTGTGGCCGGGAAGTTCTACGGCTACATCCCCTTTGGAGATATTGTACTCTACGTTACAGAGTTCTCTGCAATATCCTTTGTAATAGCCCTCTTCTTCACCTTAGTGGTATACTTTACAAAACCTGAGAAGCAGTTGGAGTCACAGATAGGAGGTTTTGACAGACTTAACTACGTGTCACTGGAGGAGTTGAAGATAAGGAGGTTAATGGCTATCCTCTGTGGCATATGTACAGCCTTTGCCATGCTCACAGGGGATCTCTTTAACTACGCCCTCTTCCTTGCAGTGATAGGTATAGCCAACATAGGTATTGTCTCGGCAGTTAAAAAGGAGTGGGTACTCAATGCAGCCTACTACTACGGAATAATAGCCATGATATCCACCCTCCCCCTCTTTGGAGGAGCTGCCCTCATACTGGCTAAAACTGGAACCCTCTCCATACTGGAGTTGGCAGGGAAGCACCAGGATCTACTATTTCAGAAGATGCTCTATGCAGCAGGTATGGTTGGGGAGACAGGGGTTGCCCCCTTCTATGCAGCAAAGGCCGAGATGTTCAGAGCTCCTGGAGCACCCTATATCCTTATGATACACCTATCCTCCCTACTTATAGTTATAAGAACTGCAGAGATTCTACTTACCATTTAAAGGGGATTCTATGACACCTGAGAGAAAAAGTGGGATGTTGGCCCTTATCATTGGAATCCTGGGATTTCTCTATATCCTAATATTTCCTAAAAGTGTACTGGTGGTGTACCTAGGTACTGCCCTCTTTACCCCCTTTATCCTCTACGGGATAGGGATAATGTTTATCCCTAAAACTAGAAGGAGAAAGGAAGGTCTCCTTCCCTTCAGAGGGTGGTGATATGGAGCTGTATAACCTAAAGTATGTGATAGATGCCCTGGCCTACAGCCTATACGCCTTCCTGGTGGGAGGTCTCCTCTTAGGGTTACATAGGAAGATAGTGGCTAGGATCCAGGGGAGACCTGGTCCCCCAATCCTCCAATATATCCTTCATACCCTGAAGTTCTACTTCAAGGAGATATCCTTTCCCATCACCGCTGGAAATCCCCTCTACTTCCTTATAGCCCTGATAAGTATCACAGTATGGATGTCCGCCCTCTACCTTGGGGTGGTATTTAACACCTCCCTTCTCATACTTATGGGTCTCTACGTACTTCAGAAGATAGTGGAGCATGGCTGTGGTCTCAGTAGTGGATCCCCCTATGGAAAGTTGGGAGGTGTAAGAAGTGTATTCTCCGCCGCTGCAGAGGTACCACTATTTACAGTAATAGGTATAATATACCTACTAACTAAGTCCCTGATAATAGAGGACATTATAAGATACCAGGAGATCCATGGGCCTATTATCTTCCAACTACCCTTTGCAGCCTTTGCATTCTTTGTACTTCTCCTCTCAAAAGCCCCAAATAGCCCCTTTGCCATAGTGAAGGATAAGAGTATAGTCAGTGGGTACTTAACAGAGCACTTCGGCATCCTGGAATCCCTTATAATGATAGCAGATGGGATAGCCTGGTTCGTCCTCCTCTGGATATTTCTAGCAGTATTTATAGGTCCCCTGGTAGTCTCCGATCCCCTGATGACACTACTGGGGATGGTAGTTCTAACCTCCCTTATATCCCTAATATGTGCCCTCACCCCCCTACTAACACCAAACCACTCCGTTATGATCCAGATACTTATAAGTGCCCTCGCCCTCCTGGATCTACTACTTAGAATTGTTATGGGATAATAGGTGGAATTGTGACAGAGAAGAGATACCTAGACTACCTCCTTATCTCCACCCTTATCCTCCTCATGATAGTAGTATCTGTGAACCTTCTTCAGGTCAGGATACTCTACCTTGTAGTACTTATGTTAGGGATACTTCTCACAGTGCTCCTCCTAAGGTATAGATATAGATCCCTCTCTAAGTTGATGGAAACCCTGGAGTTGCTCTTCATGATGCTGGTACTTCTAGGTTTAATCTACCTGGGGTACAGGATGTACAGTATCCACTCCCCGGGGATACTCTAAGGTGATGCCATGGAAGAGGTGCCCTATCACCTACTCTGTTGTATAGTCTCTCTAGTCATGGGGGGATTTCTAGGGTTAACCTACAGTTACAAAAGATACCTGAAGCCCTACGTGGAGAGATGTATAGATAGATGGGCACTACTCTCGGCAATACTTGGAGGGGTGCTCTTCCCCCTCCCCCTACCCTACGGTATAAACTACCCCCTCTCCCTCTTCCTCCTAGGTGTACCCTTTGGCATGAGGCCAGGATACGGGAGGATTGAATTGATTACAGGGGTATCCATCGCCATCCTGGGCTATCTAATTAGAGGCCTAATAGGTAGATAGTATGGAGCTAGAGATGGAGAAGGTATACTATAAGAGTATCCTGAGGCAGAAGTACAACATCGTTAAAAACAGGTATGTCATGGAGGAGGTTATTGTACCTATTGCAAAGGTGTTGGGGCTCTCCCTGGAGGAGGTTATAGAGTTGTTTGTAAGGGAGTACGACGGCGCTGACCTCTATGAGAGTCATGCATTTGCCGAGCAGGCGAGGATGGCATGTCTAGGTAGAAAGGTGGACATAGATCTAGGGCTGTGCTGGATATGTGACTTCTACAGGTTAATCTCCAAGAAAGAGGGGGATCTAATAAGGAAGAAGGTAGTGGAGGATGTGCTACTAAACAACGTCCCCTACAAAGAGGCTTTAAAGAGGGGGAGGGAGTTGCTCCTGAAACTACTAAAAAGTAGGGAAGAGGGGGTAGTATGATCAAGGAGTTTTTCAGAAAGAGGTCCATACATGTATGTGTGGTAAATACAGGGGGATGTAACGGATGTGACATAGAGATACTAACCTTGATAGCCTCCAGGTACGACATTGAACAGTACGGTATATACATCCATAACAATCCAAGGGAGGCCGACCTGTTGATAGTAACTGGACCTGTCACCCTCCCCTGGAAGGATAGATTGAAGGAGTTGTATGAGAAAACCCCAGAACCTAAGGTAGTCATAGCTGTTGGAGCCTGTGCCCTCAGCTGCGGTATATTTAAGGAGGGACATGTATGTGGTCCAGTGGATAGGATCATTCCAGTGGATGGGGTAATACCTGGATGTCCCCCAAGACCAGCCCAGATAATAGAGACCATACTCAAGGTAGTTCCAACATCTATTGCCGAGAGGGAGAGGGTAGTTAAAGAAGAGATCTCTCAATAATTATAATTGGGATAATTATGAACGTAATACCTATAGGACCTATAAATCCTATCTTTAAAGAGCCTATTCGTATAAAGCTCATTGTGGAGGGGGAGGTGGTACTTGGGGCAGAGATAGAGATGGGTTATGTACATAGAGGTATCGAGAGGATAATGGAGGGGAAGCACTATCTAAAGGGGGTTCACCTGGCTGAGAGGGTATGTGGTATCTGCTCCTACATCCATACCCAGACATTTGTAGAGTGTATCGAGAAAATATCAGATATAGAGGTGCCAGATAAGGCGAGATATCTAAGGGTTATAGTTACAGAGCTTGAGAGACTACAAAGTCACCTACTGGCTGTCTCCATGTATGGGATGGCCATTGAACATGAGACCCTAGGTATCTGGTGTTTAAATATAAGGGAGAGAGTGATGGACCTCCTGGAGACTATCACGGGGAACAGGATAAACATGGGCTATAACGTAGTTGGTGGAGTTAGACAGGATATAAACAGGGAGATGTTGGAGAGCATCTACAGTACCCTGGATTCCCTGGAGGAGGATGTGAAAGATATAATGGAGATCTTCAAAAAGGGCCCCCTAATAAGTTTAAGGAGTAAGGGTATAGGTGTTATTGGATACAGGGAGATAATGAAGACCAGGGCTGTTGGACCTGTGGCCAGGGCCTCTGCACTACCTGAGAGTGACTGGAGACTTAGGCATCCTACCTATAAAGAGTTAGACTTTAAACCTGTATGGACTGAGGAGGGGGACAACTACGCCAGGAGTTTAGTGAGGTTGAAGGAGATATTTACAAGTATTGAGTTGTTGAGGAGGGCACTTGAACTCTACGAGGAGAGTGGTGGAATGGTGAGGAAGAAGGTAGATATAAAGGGTGGAGCTGGGGAGTGGAGAAACGAGGCCCACAGGGGGGAGGTTACCTACAAGATCTCCATAACAGATGGTGGCATAATAAAGAGGATACTTATCAGGTCTCCCACAGTGATGAACCTCTCAGCCTATAAGTACATGTTGAAAACCTGTCCAACAGTCTCAGATGCTGTTGCAACCTATGTCTCCATAGACCCCTGTGTCTCCTGTACAGAGAGGAGTATAGTGTTACTGGACAGGAGGACTGGAGAGGTAAAACCCTACTTCAAATAGGATGTGAAATTATGGCCTCCACACTGTGGTACCTCTACATACTTACAAAGAAGAGGTTTATCAAAAGGTTCCTCTGGGCAAAGACAGATAGGGAGTATACCATACCTCCAAAGAGGTTCAGGAAGATCCCCCCTGTTGTGGAGTACCCAGAGAGGTGTATAAGCTGTGGAGCCTGTGAGGGCTCCTGCCCCTCCTCTGCCATAGAGATGGTGTACTTCCAAGATCACAACAAGAAACTACCTAGGATAGATGTTGGAGCCTGTATAGGCTGTGGAAACTGTGTAGAGTCCTGTCCAACTAAGGTACTGGAGATTGGAAACTTAAGGGAGGAGACCCTAAGCCTCCCCTGGAACGTCCCCAAGTACAGGTACTTCGTAATAGACCAGGAGTTATGTGTAAACTGTGGCTCCTGTAAAGGTGTCTGCCCAGTGGACGCCATTGACTACGATGGAGATAGCTACAGGATAGATGTAAACAGATGTATAGGATGTGAGAGATGTGTAGAGGCGTGCCCTGTACTAGACGCCATAAGGATCTACGACGAAGAAGTACTGAAGGAGAAGTTCAACAGATGTTTCGAGATAAAGTTTAAGAGGATGGTTAAGGAGGAGGAGAGAGGTGAGGTGATTCCAGAGGTTCCAAGGATTGTAAGAAGTCTATGTATAAGGTGTGGGAACTGTGTAGACGTATGTCCAGGAGAGATAGACTTGAAGGACTATAAGGTTGTGGAATGTACAAGGTGTGGCAGGTGTATAGAGGTCTGCCCCACAGGTGCAATGAGGATAGGGGAGGTCTCAAGGGTATCCAAGATAAAGGATAGGTGCTACATCATAGAGGAGGACAGGTGTATAGGTTGTAGGATATGTTACAGGGTATGTAGTGTAGGGGCAATAGATATCTCCTGGGATACAAGGTTGCCCTATATCAATCCTGAGAAGTGTGTTAGATGTGGGGTGTGCTACAGGGAGTGTCCAGTTGAAGCCATATCCCTCACCGATACAGAGAGCTCCCTGAAACTCTACAGACTTAGGAAGGTCAGGGATTACTTCGAGTCTATGGTTAGTAAGGACTTAGACGAGATCTCCAGAAAGTATGTCCAGTTGAAAAGTGATCTCTTGGAGTTTGCCCAGGGGAAGGTAGAAGAGGCTCTTAAGAGAATAGTAGATGAAAAAATGAAAAAGGATGATTCCAATGCCCTTTGAGATGCTACCCCTGAAGGATATTATTAATAAGTACTTTGAGGGGGACTCTGTAGAGGTAAGTTTAGAGGATAAAGTGGTAAGAAAGAGTATAGTGATAGATCCTGAGAGATGTGTATCCTGTGGACTATGTGTGGAGGCCTGTCCCTTGGGGGTTATTGACTCTACCACCCCCTATCCAGAGATAGACGTTGACAGGTGTGTCTACTGTGGCCGGTGTGTGGAGGCCTGCCCCCTCGATGCAGTGGAGATCATCCACCTCCTTGGGAAGGTTGTAAAGAACTACCTTATTGTATACAGGGTGAGGAGAAATAAAAAACTCCTGTATAACAGGAAGAGATGTATAATGTGCCTGGTATGTAAGAAGAACTGTCCCTTTGGAGCTATTTATGTGGAGGAGGAGGGAATTAAATTTGACATGGAGAGGTGCACCCTCTGTGGTTACTGTGGATATCTCTGTCCCTGTGGTGCTATAGATTTTGAGGTAGAGTAGTATGGAACACATCTCCAAATACATCCTGGAGTATATCAAAGATAGGAAGGGCCATCTTGAAAATACCCATGTGGTGGAGGTGGGGGTAGGGCACTACCTCAAGGTGGCAAAGACCCTCAGAGACCATGGCCTAGATGTTACAGTTATAGATGTTAAGAGGGATGTTATAGAGAGGGCGAGGAGGGAGGGCCTCAATGGACAGTTAGATGATGTCTTCAACCCCAGGTTAAAAATATACAGGTACGCCGATCTCCTTTACTCCATAAGACCTCCAAGGGATCTCCAGTATCAACTTCTAAGACTCTCCAGGGAATACAGGGTACCCCTGATAGTAAGACCCCTCTCAGGTGAGTTTCCAGTGGAGGGTTTAAAGTTGATCAACTACAGGGGTGAGGTACTCTACCTCCATGATTAGCGTAATCTTTATATAATAGTTGGCAAATAGTAGGTTTGCTTTAATTTTATCTTTTTAAAGTATTTTTAAACACTTCATTTTTTTATAATGCCTAACTATTTTAAAAGTAGTTATCTAGAGGAGGAGGCTATAATATGGACAGAGAAAAGATATTGAAGGCAGTGAAGGAGGCCCGTGCCCGTGCCAAACCACGTAACTTCACACAGTCTGTAGAGCTAATAGTGAATTTAAAGGAGTTGGACCTTACAAAGCCAGAGAACAGGTTGAAGGAACAGGTTGTACTACCCCATGGAAGAGGTAAGGAGGCAAAGATAGCAGTTATAGCCAAGGGTGACCTAGCTGCACAGGCCGAGGAACTGGGCCTCACAGTAATAAGAGAGGAGGATTTAGAGAGGCTGGGAAGGGATAAAAAACTTGCAAAGAAGATAGCCAATGAGCACGACTTCTTCATAGCCCAGGCAGATATGATGCCCCTTGTAGGTAGGTTACTAGGTCCTATCCTGGGACCAAGGGGGAAGATGCCTCAACCTGTACCACCAACTGCCAATTTAAAGCCCCTGGTAGAGAAACTTAAAAAGACTGTAGTTATAAACACCAGGGATAAGCCCTTCTTCAAGACCCTGGTTGGTAATGAAAAGATGAGTGATGAGGAGTTAGCCGATAACATAGAGGCGGTTTTAAGTGTACTACCTAAGAAGTACGAGAAGGGGCTCTATCACGTTAAAAGTGCCTACGTTAAATTAACCATGGGGCCGGCGGTCCCAATAGAAAAATAGGGGGATAGAAATGTCTGCAGTGGGAGCTAAACATATTGCCCCTTGGAAGATAGAGGAGGTAAACAGGTTAAAAAAATTACTTAAAGAGGGTAAGGTTGTGGCCCTGGCAGATCTTATGGATGTACCTGCCAGGCAACTCCAGGAGATCAGGGACAAGATAAGAGGGAAGATGATACTTAGGATGTCCAGGAACACCCTCATAGAGAGGGCTATTAGGGAGGTTGCAAAGGAGACCAACAATCCAGAGTTTGCCAAGCTGGCTGACTATATAGAGAGGGGGGCTGCCATCATAGTTACAGATATGAACCCCTTTAAACTCTACAAGACCCTGGAGGAGAGTAAGACCCCTGCACCTATAAGGGGAGGTGCTATCGCTCCCTGCGATATAGTTGTAGAGAAGGGTTCTACAGGGATGCCTCCAGGACCGTTCCTGGGAGAGTTGAAAAGTGTGGGAATACCAGCAGCTATTGAAAAGGGTAAGATAGTAATAAAGGAGGATACAGTAGTAGTCAAGGCTGGAGAGGTAGTGCCCCATAAAGTTGCAGTGGTTCTAGCCACCCTAGGTGTAAAGCCAGTTAAGGTAGGTATAGACCTCCTGGCAGCCTATGAGGATGGGGTTATATACACACCTGATGTACTGAAGATAGATGAGGAGAAGATCATCGAGGATATCCAGAAGGCCTATATGAACGCCTTTACCCTCTCAGTTGAGGCAGTTATTCCAACCCCAGAGACCATTGGAACCATACTCCAGAGGGCCTTTAACAACGCTAGAACCCTGTCCATTGAAAGTGCATATCCAACAAAGGAGACCATTGGAGATATACTTGCCAGGGCCTACTCCCATATGCTCGCCCTTGCATCAGTACTTAGTGAAGATGCCCTAGATGAGGAGTTAAAGGAGTTAATCTCCTCAACTTCAACTACCCAGGAGGTAGAAGAGGAGGAAAAGAAGGAAGAGGAGAAGAAGGAGGAGGAAAAGAAGGAGGAGGAAATGCCAGCTGCAGTAGGTTTAGGCCTACTCTTCTAATAGAAAACATTATATAGAAAAAAACTGGTGTAAATAGAGAACAAATCTTTGGAGGTGCATAGAGATGGAATACATATACGCTGCCCTGATACTTCACTCAGTAGGTAAGGAGATAACAGAGGATGGTATAAAGTCCATACTCTCTGCTGCAGGAGTAGAGGTAGACGAAGCAAGGGTCAAGGCCCTAGTAACAGCGTTGGAGGGTATAGATATCGACGAAGTACTGGAGAAGGCTACTGTAGCACCTGTTGCTGCACCTGCTCCAGCACCTGAGGCTGAAGAGAAGAAGGAAGAGAAGAAAGAGGAGAAGAAAAAGGAAGAGGAGAAGAAGGAGGACGCTGCAATGGCAGCAGCTGCAGGGCTTGGAGCCCTCTTCATGTAAAACCTCTATTTTTTTATCACCTGTTATATCCATATATCCAAATATACAATAAAAAATAATATAAATATATCGTGCTCTTTTTATATATATACTAAAAATTTTGTCTCAGGTGGAATTGTGAAACCTAAGATAAACATTGTAAACGTTGTAGTGTCCACCAAGATAGGGGATGACATAGACCTGGAACGTGTTGCAGATGTGCTAGAGAATGCTGAGTATGAACCTGAGCAATTTCCAGGTCTAGTGTGTAGGTTAAAGGAACCTAGGGTAGCACTGTTGATATTCAGAAGTGGGAAGTTAAACTGTACAGGGGCTAAAAGTAAGGAGGAGGCTGAGATTGCCATAAAAAAGGTTATTAAACAGTTGAAGGAGGCAGGTTTCGACATTGATGAGAATCCAGAGATTAAGGTACAGAATATGGTTGCCACAGCTGAGTTAGGTATTGAACCTAACTTGGACAAGATATCCACCCTAGATGGAGCTGAGTATGAACCTGAGCAATTTCCAGGTCTAGTCTACAGGATGAAGGATCCCAAGGTTGTAGTACTTATATTTGGAAGTGGGAAGATCGTCATTACAGGTTTGAAGAGGGAGGAGGACGCCTATAGAGCCCTAGAGAATGTCCTGAAGATGTTAAAGGAGATAGAAGAGATAAAGGGATAGATGTGATAGTGGTAGTGGATTACAACGCGGGTAATCTAAGAAGCATTGTAAAGGCTCTTGAGATATACGCTGGAAGGGAGCATGTTAAAATCTCCAGGGATCCTGAGGAGATACTAAGTGGAGATAAGATTGTATTCCCAGGTGTTGGAAACTTCAAAAGTGCCGTAGTAAATCTATCTAGAAGATACGGTGGGATCTCACTGAGGGAGGCCCTACTTGAAAGTATTGAGAATAAGGTACCCTTCCTAGGCATCTGTCTAGGTATGCATCTACTTATGGAGAGTAGTGAGGAGGGAGGAGACCTAGAGGGTTTAGGTGTAGTAGAGGGTAGGGTTATAAGATTTAGAGGTGTGGATAAGGTACCCCATATGGGTTGGAATAAGGTGGAGTTGTTAAGGGATACCCCTCTATTTGAGGGTATAGGGAACAGCCAGTACTTCTACTTTGTACACTCCTACCATGTAAAACCCCTAGATGACAGTGTTGTAGTAGGGGTTTCTGAGTACGGTTATAGGTTTCCCTGTGTTATCCAGAGGGATAACATATATGGAACCCAGTTCCACCCAGAGAAAAGTAGTAAAATAGGTTTAAAGTTGATAGAGAACTTCCTGGAGTTGATCTAGTAACAAAAAAATATTTAAATAATAAGCCTATAACTAATTTGGCCCATCTGGAAAAATAGGGGTAGGTGATAGATTGGGGAGAGTTAGACAGGCTTTTATAAAGAGGGCTGGTAACGAGCTTATAGAGAAGTTTGGAGATAGGTTTACAACAGACTTCGATACAAATAAAAAGATCGTAGAGGAGGTAGCCCTCATATCCACTAAGAGGTTGAGAAACAGGATTGCAGGGTATATCACCTCTAAGATAAAAAAGTTGAAAAAATAATTGATCCTGGAGATGATTTTTTATGGAGGGGGTATTTCCTGCAATAGTGACCCCGTTTAAAAATAACGCCGTAGATTACCAGGGGTTGAAGAGGAACATAGACTTTTTAATAGAAAATGGCGTCAGTGGTATTGTAACAGTGGGTACCACAGGTGAGTCTCCAACCCTCTCCTACGAGGAACATATCAAGGTTGTTGAAAAGACCGTTGAATTTGTAGATGGAAGGGTAGAGGTTATTGCCGGTACAGGTTCAAACTCCACAAGGGAGGCTATAGAGCTTTCCAGATCTGCCAGGGATGTTGGGGCAGATGCCCTACTTCTTGTAGCCCCCTACTACAACAGACCTACCCAGGAGGGGCTAAAGAGACATTTCTTAAAGGTTGCGGAAAGTGTAGACCTCCCTATAGTCCTCTACAACATACCCTCTAGGACAGGTGTGGACATTGCACCTGAGACTGTGAAATTCCTCTACGAGGAGTGTAGCAACATAGTAGCTATAAAGGAGGCAAATCCTGACCTTACCCGTGTATCTGAGATTATAAGTAGTTGTGATATAGACGTACTCTCTGGGAACGACGAGTTAACCCTTCCAATAATGGCCCTGGGAGGGAAGGGGGTAATAAGTGTCCTCTCCAACATCCTACCTAGAGAGTTTGTTGAGATGGTTAACTACGCCCTAGAGGGTGACTTCTTTAAGGCCAGGGAGATACACTACAGACTCTATAGACTTATGAAACTTATGACCCTGGAGACCAACCCCATACCTATAAAAACTGCCATGAATATGCTAGGCATGCCTGCAGGTGAGTTGCGACTTCCCCTTTGTGAGATGTCCCAGGAGAACAGGCTGAAGTTGAAAAAGGCCTTAGAGGATATGGGGCTCTTAAAAGATAGATAAAGTGATAGGATGGTAGACAGGGAGAAGGTAGAGAGGGAGGCTGAGGAGATTGTAAAGAGGTTTTCCCAGATCCTGGAGAAATACACCTTCGAGGAGGTGGAGGAGTACTACATACTTGAGATTAAAAACGTTCTGAGGGAGGATGAGGAACCCTCAGTAGATCCATCCTTTAGGGAGGAAGTACTCAGGATAGCACCAAAGACCAGGGATGGTTACATCGTAGTTGAAAAGAGCAGATGGGAGTAAAATTTTTATCCCCACAGTCTCATACTTCAGGGGAAATTAAAAAAATAGAGGAGCGTGATAGCATAAAGAGAAGTTCAAGAAGATGGAAAAAGAAGGGTAGAATGAGATGGAGACACTACAAGAAGAGACTGAGAAGGAAGAAAAGGGAGAGAAGAAACAAGTAATTTAGGAGGAATCCAGCTTGTATCCCTTGAACCCCCCAACAAGCCTCCTCACCTTAAACCCAGCCAACCTAAGTATTGTGGCCATGATCTGACTTCTCAACCCACCTCTAGCACAGAAGACCACAACTGTTTTATCCCTATCTAACTTTTTTATCTCCTCTATTATTCTCTTAAGATTTTTCTCGAGGATGTTAAGTGCAAGATCTATGGCCTTCTCCCTTCCCTCTTTTTTATAGGTCCTTCCTATAAGCTCATGCTCCTCGTCCAGGAAGAGGGGTATATTTATGGCCCTGGGTATGGTACCTCTTTTATACTCCCTTGGACTTCTCACATCCACAACTATCACATTATCTTTATCCATCTTCATGAACTCCTCCAGGGTAATAACATCCTCCACCAGTTCACCACCTATGGCCTTCAAGTACCTCTTTATATCTATCCTCTCGAAGTAGATTTGGTACTCCCCAAAGCTCTTTACACCGAAATCTCTACCTTCAAGGAACTCCTTAGAGGATCTCAGTATAAAGGATGCAAGATCCCCACTTAACTTCCCAGCTAGTATCTTACTACCATCTGTAATCATCTTCCTACCAGTGTTCAGTACAATGGCTAGAACCACATCCCTCCTAAAGGTTATCAATCTAGCTAGGATCTCCTCCTCCATGTTATCCCATGAAGTTTCAACTTCTCCTGGATAAACTCCTCAATCTTCTTTACACTTTCCTCTATATCCCTGTTGTAAACCACTAGATCTGGCACAATCTTTTTGATATTCCTTAGATAGTGGGTCCTGTACAGCTCCCTCTCAATTAACTCCGCAGCCTCGTAGTATCTATCCTCCTCTATCTTCTCCACTATCTCATCTATCTTCTTTATAATCTCTGGGTTTTTGAAGCTCCTCCTCAACAGGAGGATCCT
This sequence comes from Methanothermococcus okinawensis, assembly GCA_015661555.1. Taxonomy (GTDB): domain Archaea; phylum AGJL01; class Methanococci; order Methanococcales; family Methanococcaceae; genus Methanofervidicoccus; species Methanofervidicoccus okinawensis_B. The sequence goes on along the minus strand of DQVW01000010.1, from coordinate 2,943 downwards.
CTCAAGGAGAAGTTTCTTCTCCTCCTCCTTCCTAGGTTTATACCAGGATACAAGGGTCTCTATCTGCCGCCTGTGGGGACACTCTATAAGTATCTTGTAGGTGTAATTTTTAACATCAGCCAGTAACTCAGGTATCTTCAACTTCTTTATACCCCCTATTTTCCTCCCCTCGTACTCCACAATAAGGTACCCTGCCTCCTGAGCCTCCCTAAGTTTTTCCTCAATCTCCCTGTCAAACTCCTCCTGACTTGCCATGTTTAAATGATAGAGGTCCCCCAGGATACTGCCCCTAGTTCTTGCAATACCCTCAATATCAATTACAGGATGGTTTTTCTTCAGTCTCTGAAGTATCTCAGTTTTTCCACAACCAGTTTTTCCAAACAATCCAAAGATAACCACCATAAAAGATCACTTTAAAAATTTTTTATAAAAGGGGAAAAAGAGGTAAATCACCTGATACAAATAACTTTTGTCAAAGTATCGAGGATTACACCCTATTTTTAATCCTCCTGTAAAGTAGATTACTTAAATTGACAATATCTTCGACTCCTAATTTAAATACTCGCTCCTTTAAGTTGAAGTCTAAGCCCTCCAATACCTCCTTCAACTCCTTCTCCTCTAGACCTATCTCATGGGCTGAGTCAAGTAGTGCCCTCTTTACAGTTTTATTCTTATGTTGGAAGAGGGCCCTAAGTAGATCCTCGAAGAACGTGGGATCCTCCAGGGGTAACATATCCTCAGGTCTCTTCTTTACTATCTTGACAATGGCAGAGTATACCTTAGGTCTTGGGAAGAAGGCTTGAGGAGGTACCTTACATATAAACTCTACATCTGCATAGTACTGTATAGCTACACTTAACCTCCCATAACTCCCAGTACCCTTCTTGGCGACCATCCTCTTTGCAAACTCGTACTGGTACATGAGGACTGCAAGGTCGAAGCCATGCCTTAGAAGTTTAAAGGTTATTGGTGAGGATATCTGATAGGGTAGATTTGCCACAACCTTGTTGAAATCCAAGGTGCTAAAGTCCACTTTAAGGGCATCCCCCCAAATAACCTCCACGTTATCATACCTAGAGGTTATCTCCCTTGCGAAAGGCTCCAATCTCCTATCTAACTCGATAACATATACCTTATTAGCCCTCTCCGCCAGCTCCCTTGTAAGTATACCCTTCCCAAGTCCTATCTCCAACACCCTATCCTCCTCATTTAACTGGGCGGCATCTACAGCCTTCTTCACTATATTCTTATCCCTTAGAAAACACTGTCCCAACTTCTTACTGTACCTCATACTCTCCCAGGTTAAAACTTTAAAAATAATAAAGACTATTGTAATAAAAAATTTAGGTGGTTAAGGTGATAGGAGTATCTATTATAGGGGGATCTGGATATACAGGAGGGGAGCTTCTAAGGATCCTATCTAACCATCCAGAGGTGGAGATAGAGTGTATTACCTCCAGGCGTTTAGATGGAGTACCTGTAACGAAGGTACATAGACATCTTAGAGGTATGGAATCCTTGGAGGGCTTAACCTTTAAAAACATTCCCCCTGAGGATATAGACTCAGATGTTGTCTTCTGTGCCACACCCCATGGGGTCTCTATGGAGATAGTACCTGTCCTCTACGAGAAGGATGTGAGAATTATCGACCTCAGTGGGGATTACAGGTTCGAGGATATAGAGGTCTACGAGAGATGGTACGGTAAAAAACATACTGGAAAACTTGAGGCAGTCTACGGCCTACCTGAGCTCCATAGGGAGTCTATAAAGGGGAGTAAATTAGTGGCAAACCCTGGATGCTTCCCAACAGGAGCTATTCTACTTCTGGCCCCTCTAGTTAAGGAGGGTGTGATTGAGGAGAGGATAGTTATAGATGCCAAGACCGGGGTAAGTGGAGCTGGAGTAACCCCTACAGATGCCACCCACTTCCCAAATGTAAATGAGAACGTTGTACCCTACAAGGTCACCTCCCACAGGCATACTCCCGAGATAGAGAAGGAGTTGAGAAAGTTATCAGATGGGGATATAAGGGTGTTCTTCACACCCCACCTGGTACCTGTTACTAGGGGGATACTTACAACGGCCCATGTATTTCTCTGTGAGGAGATGGATAGGGAGACCTTACTGGAATTGTATAGGAGATTCTACAGGGGGGAACCCTTTATTAGAATACTTGAGGAGGTGCCCTCCCTAACTGGAGTTAGAGGTAGTAACTTCTGTGATATTACTCTGGAGGTAGATAGGGATGGAAGGGTAGTTCTCATCTCTGCAATAGACAACCTTGTGAAGGGGGCAAGTGGTCAGGGGGTACAGAACATGAATATAATGATGGGGTTAGATGAGAGGGAGGGCCTATGGTTTGGAGGCCTAGCACCTTAAGAAGGGGAGAGCGATGATACTACATCCTAGACCTTCACCTATAGCTGCCTCTATGTATCAGTTAAGGGATGTGGGAGTGGATGCCATAATACTCCATGGCCCTAGTGGCTGTTCCTTTAGAACTGCCAGGCTTTTAGAGTTAGATGGTGTAAGGGTATTTACCACCGGGATGGATGAGAAGGACTTCATATTCGGTGGAAGTGAGAAGTTGGAGAACACTGTAAGATACGTTATAGACTACCTCAGGAGGGAGAGGAAAAAGGAGAGATATATTGTGGGCATTGTAGGTACCTGTCCCAGTATGATAATTGGAGAGGATCTCCATCTACCCTCTAGGAAGTACTCCCAGGAGGATGTTATACTTGTACCTGTGGAGGTACACAGTGGGATGGGGGATAACACCCTAGGGGCCATAAAGGCTATGGAGGCCTGCCTACATGTAGGCTTAATAGATGAAGAGGAGTTTGAGAGGCAGAAATATATACTTCAGAAGGCTACAGAGGTGGAGAGGAAGAGGGGGATGGCCAGGGATGTATATCTAAAACCTACCTACGAGGACGACCT
>DQVW01000020.1 GCA_015661555.1 Methanothermococcus okinawensis | reverse complement strand
GCTCCTGCAGGAAAGAGGAGTAAAGGTGAAGATAGACCTAAGAAGGACATGGCCATGATTGCAGCAGCCCATGGAATACCCTACGTTGCCACTGCGTGTATAAGTTATCCCGAGGATCTAATGAAGAAGGTGAAGAAGGCCTGTAAAATAGAGGGACCTGCATTTATCCATGTACTGCAGCCCTGTACAGTAGGATGGGGATACAACCCAGAGGACACCATCAAGATAGGGAGGTTGGCAGTTGAAACAGGGTTCTTCCCACTTTACGAGATTGAGCATGGAGAATTCAGGATCACCTACAGACCTGCAAAGAGGAAGCCTCTAAAGGAGTATATAAGGATGCAGAAGAGGTATAGACACCTAACAGATGAGGATATTGAGATCCTTCAGAAGTACGTGGATGAGAGATGCAAACTTCTAGGATTAGAATAACTTTTTGGAGTGGGGATAGGATGAAGAAACTTATAATGGTCAATGACCAGTGTGACAACTGTGGTGCCTGTGTTAGGGCCTGTGCAGCTCTCCACGGTATAAGTAGATTGGGAATAATGGAACATGGTGGAAGGTATCTCCCCATAGTATGTCAACAATGTGCCGCAGCCCCCTGTAAGGAGGTATGTCCAGTGGAGGCCATTGAAAAGAGAGGTGAAGTGATATACCTAGATGGATCTAAGTGTATAGGTTGTGGTCTCTGTGCCCTGGCCTGCCCCTTCGGTGCCATAACTATGGAGGACATAGCCCACAAGTGCTCCCTATGTATAGAGAGGGAGGAGGAGTACGCCTGTGTTAAGGCCTGTTCCAAGAGGTGCCTAGAGGTAGTAGATATAAATGAGATTATCTTTGAAAAGAGAAGTAAAAACCTTGAGATTATGGGTAAATTAAGAGGGAAAGAATTTAAGAGGGGTTCTCTAATTTCCAAGATACTAATCCCTGCCAAAATAGATAGTAGGCTATAACCCTTCTGGTTATCTACCACTTCTAAAACTGTAGCGGATAACCTTTCCTCCCCCCATCTTCACCGGAGGGGAACTTATCCCAATGTTTCACCTGTTACTATCTATAGGACAGCCTTACGGTGGAAGGATGAAGTTGATACCTAATATTAAGCTATGTATAGGTTGTAGAAGTTGTGAAAGGGCATGTCCAACAAATGGTATAGTGGTGATAGATAACATCCCTATAAAGTGTATGCACTGTGAGGATGCCCCCTGCTATAACGTATGTCCAGTGGGAGCTATAGAGTGGATAGAGGATAAGGTAGTAATAAATGAGAGATGTATAGGCTGTGGTCTATGTGTAGATGCATGTCCCTTTGGAATTATAAGGATAGATCCTAACACTGGAAAGGCCTTTAAATGTCATGGGTGTTACAGTGAAGATGTTGAAATATGTAAAAGGGCATGTCCAACTGGAGCATTACAGTACAGAGAGGACAGTGTTGCAGTTAAGAGGGAGAAACTGGCCTCAAAACTTAAAAAGATATACTCCTACATCTAATTACTCTAAAGGTCCTATATATCTCTCTAGAAGTCCCTTCTTTTTTAAATACCTCAGTAGTTGATTGGGCTTTTTGTACTTCCTCAGTAAATCTCCAAGGGATGCATCACCCCTAGCTAGGACACACTGTACAACCATGGAGTTAAAGTTCTCATAGGTAACCTGAATACCGTATTTTCTTAGGGATTTCTCTATGTATTTTATAGTTTTCTTAGACTCCATGTTGAAGGGCTCCTTCTCAAACTCTGTACAGGGTTTTGGGACAAAGGGGTTTACACTTACAGATACCCTCCTGAACCTCCTTTTTACATCCTTACACATATTTATTATCCCCTCTATATCCTCCCTCTCCTCTGTGGGTAACCCCACCATGAAGTAAAGTTTTACCCCCTCTATACCTATCCCCTTAGCAACCTCCAACGCCCTCTCTATGTCCTCATCTGATATGTCCTTTCCTATGTAATCCCTTAGCCTCTCGCTTCCAGCCTCTGGTGCTATAGTTAGGGTCCTAATATCCAGTACCTTTAGAAGTTCCTCACTTACAGTGTCAGCCCTTAGGGAGGAAGGGGAGATAGGTATGTTGTATCTCTCCCTTATATACTGGCACAAATCCACTATATGTCTATAGTCTCCAACGGAGGGGGCTATAAGTGCCACCTTCTCTGCATCTGTATACTTCAGCCCCTCATCTACAAGGTAGATTAGATCTTCTAATTTTCTAAATCTAGGTGGATAGTAAATAGCTCTAGCCATACAGAACTTACATCTCCTTGGACAACCTCTACCTATCTCCAGGAGATAGGCCTTTCCATAGGCTCCTGAGGGATGGGTAAATTGCCTTACTGGGTAGTCCTCGATACCAAGTTTTCTAGGATACACCCTCTCTATTCTCCTGAAGTCCTCCCTACTTTTACCGTGATACTCTGGGAAGTAGGCCCCCTCCACATCTCTCTCCCTGTTGATGAGACGGTACATAATATCACTACCCTCTATCTCCCCCACTACAAAGACATCGAAGAAGTCACTTAGAGGGAGTGGGTTTGCCATACTACAGGGACCTCCTGCAATGAAGATGGCATCTGGATTTTTACTCCTAAGTTCCTCCACTATTCTCACTACGTTGAAGTAGTCGTTCTCGTACTGTAGAGTGATAATAATAGCGTCTCTATTTTTTATCTGGGAGTAGTTCTCCAGGAAGTACATATCACAACGGACATCCCTGTACTTGTTAAGGTGGTGGTAGAGAACATGCATAGCCAAACAGGAGATACCACCCTTAAACTTATTGGGATAGATAAGCGCTACATTCTTCATAGATGATACCTCTATAAATATTAATATTTAAATATATGACCGAAAAGTATATATAAGGTATACTCTATTTATCTATTTTGGGATGGAGCGGAGGTGGTCGAGCCTGGACTAAGGCGCCGGACTTGAAATCCGGTGGGGCTCTGCCCCGCAAGGGTTCAAATCCCTTCCTCCGCGC
>DQVW01000028.1 GCA_015661555.1 Methanothermococcus okinawensis | reverse complement strand
TTGTTCTTAGGGGAGAATATCTTAAAGTTTATCACAATCCTTACCACGTCATCCCCGTCAACGAGATCACACTCCCCAAGGTAGGCCTTCTGTTTATTGAACCTAAGGTATATCTTACTCTTCTCAATCCTTAGGTCAATATCCCCCTTTAACTTATTCACATTTTTCTCCTTAGACTTTATCAACTCCATGATGCGCTTAAATACCTTCCTGGCCACCTTACCCTTATTCACGGTGATGGTATGGACCTTTATAGGATTTCCAAAGCATCCCTGGTTTTCAACAGTCTCAATCTCCACATCTTCATCATCGATATCCTCTGGTAAAAAGAAGGCCATGGCCTCTAAGACCTTGTTGTCATCCTCTGTAGCATGGGATATTGAGGAGATCTGGATATTCGACACATCCACCTTTGACATATCCCTCACCTTTTTTAGTATACCAAAGTATAATAGTGGGATATAAAAATAAAAGGGTGATACCTTGTTTAAAAGTTTAAAGGAGAAACTTAACAAGGCTGTATCTAAATTAAGTGAGATGGTATACTCCAAGGGAGGGAAAGAGGAGAAGGTTGAGAGCGCATCAGGTGAGGTGAAGAAAGAGGATAAAAGTATAGGTCTCCTAGACAGATTTAAGATAACTAAGACTATAAAGAGAGCCCTTGGAAAGGAGGTTGTATTAACTGAGGAGGATGTGGAGGAGGTTTTGGAGGAGTTGGAGTTGGAACTTTTAGAGGCAGATGTGGCTTACGAGGTTACTGAGAAACTTATCCAATCCCTGAGAGATCAACTTGTGGGTAGAAGGATAGGACCCCAGGAGGATCCTGAGGAGGTAGTTAAGGAGGCCCTTAAAAAGGCTATAAAGGAGATCCTGTCCCAGAAGAAAGTAGATATTTACAAGATTATCGAGGAGAAGAGGAAAAAAGGAGAGCCTACAGTTATCCTCTTTGTGGGAATAAATGGAACTGGAAAGACTACCACCATAGCTAAACTTGCATATCTTTTAAAGAAGAAGGGGTACTCTGTAGTTCTTGCGGCGGGGGATACCTTTAGAGCCGGTGCCATAGAGCAACTGGAGGAGCACGCCAGGAGGATAGGTGTCAAGGTGATAAAGCAGCAGAGGGGGGCTGACAGTGCAGCTGTAATCTACGATGCAATAGAGCATGCGAAGGCTAGGGGTATAGATGTGGTACTGGCAGATACTGCAGGGCGGCAGGCTACAAATGTAAACCTCATGGAGGAGATTAGGAAGGTTGTGAGGGTAACAAAACCTGACCTGGTGATATTCGTAGGGGATGCCCTCACAGGTAACGACGCCATAGTCCAGGCCCAGGAGTTCAACAGGGTTGTGGATTTTGACGGTGTAATATTGACTAAGGTAGATGCAGATGCCAAGGGTGGTGCTGCACTCTCTATAGCCTACGCCATTGGGAAGCCTATACTATTCCTGGGAACTGGACAGAGGTATGAGGACTTGGAGGAGTTCACTCCAGAGTGGATGATAGAGAGGCTGTTTAAAGATTAACTATTCCCCTTTACCATCTCCCAACAACTTCACATAGAAGCCAACCTTCCTCCAGAGCTCCCTCTTAATTATATTCCTGGTATCCATTACTATCTTATTTCTCATCAATCTGTATATCTCTCTAATCTCCTCCTCTTTGAAGTTTTTAAAATCTTTATGATCTGTTATAACCAGGATGGCGTCGGCATTTTTAACAGCGTCCTTTAAATCCTCCAGTGGATAATCAAAGGTCTTTACATAGGGGTCGTATATGGAGATAGAGATACCCTTGGAGAGGAGATACTCTATTACCTTCCTCCCAGGACTCTCCCTTGTATCCTCTACATTTCCCTTGTAGGCAACCCCAAATATGGCAACCTTTGCATTCTCTATTCCCCTCCTCTCAAGCTCCTTACAGAGGAGGTCGCAGACGTAGTAGGGCATACCGTCATTTAACTCCCTTGCACACCTTATAAGTTTTGCATTCTTATAGACTTCCACTATAAACCAGGGATCTACACTTATACAATGCCCTCCCACTCCTGGACCAGGGTTGAGTATATTTACCCTGGGATGCTTATTGGCAAGGGCTATGGCCTCCCATACATTTACCTTAATCTCCTCGCAGATCTTTGCAAACTCATTGGCAAGAGCTATATTTACATCCCTGTAGGTATTCTCCATAAGTTTTACCATCTCGGCGGTGGTGGAGTCAGTTATGTAAATATTCCCATCGACAAAGGAGGAGTATATCTCCTTTGCCAACTCTGCAGATTCCCTATTCACCCCTCCAATAATCCTGTCGTTCTCCACAAGCTCCTTAAGTATCTTACCAGGTAGTACCCTCTCAGGACAGTAGGCCATGTATATCTTTCTACCGTTGTTTAAATATTGATATATCCTCTCGGTAGTTCTGGGAGGTACTGTACTCTCTATGATTATTAGATTTCCATCATTTAAATGAGGTTTTATACTCTCTATGGCGTTGTAGACATAGGAGAGGTCACATTTTGGTAGGTTGTTCTCCCACTTTACAGGTGTAGGTACACATATAATATAGGCATCTGCATCCTCTGGAGTGGTCTTCACCTTTAAATTACCAGAGTTTATAGCACCACTTACAAGGGTCTTTAAACCAGGCTCCACTATATTTAAACTCCCCTCCTCTATACTCTTTACCCTTTCCCTGTCTATGTCCACACCAACTACCCTGTAGCCATGGTTTGCAAGCATGGAGGCGGTAGGTAGCCCTATATAGCCCAATCCAATTACACATATCTTTTCTATCCTTCTTTCCATTAGACCACCAGGTACTTATCATAACTTTGTTATCTCAAATTGGAGTGAGGATTCTCCTTAAAAAGTTTCCTATAGAGAGGTTCTGCCCAGGAGGCCTCGAGGATTACACTGAGGAGTATGGTTAGAAAGGTAGCTACAAGTATAGATCCTGCAATCTCATGAGGTGGAAGGTACTTGGTGATAGTTGGAGGGATAAGATGGGAGTTAGTATTTATTACACTGTATACCGTGGCAGATAGTGCCGCAGGTACTACACCCCTTGGACCCTCTAAGGCAAAGTATATCCTCTCCTTAAGGGGGATTGCAGGAGGGATGGAGGTTGCAATGAAAACACCTAAGGGTCTAGCTATAAATATAGACCCCAGTGCACAGAGTAATCCAAAGATCCAGTACCTCTCAAGAATAACTAAACTGATACTGGCTCCCAGAAATATAAAGATAAGTATTCTAAATATTGTAGATAGCTCCTCGCAGAACCTTACCATGCTTCTGATATAGTTGGTCTTTTGATGATACTTGGTAAGGGTGTTTCCCAGGTAGAGGCCCATAATAGCTACTGCCATAAAGCCACTTATCTCATAACCTGTTAAAGAGGGAAATATCTCATCTCCAAAGTACCAGAGGAAAAGGGCCAACCCAATAAAGAGGGGTGTAAGGTACTCCTTGAAATCATACTTTAAAAACAGCATCTCAAAGAGTTTTCCCCCCAGTATTCCTAGAATTATACCTCCTAGGGTAAGGGATAGGAAGTTAAGAAGGGGGTTTAGGGACTTGGCCAGTCCCAAAGTGGCGAGAACTATATTGGTAAGTACTATGCCTAGAGGGTCGTTGAATACGCTCTCAGCCTCCAAGGTTATTGCCAGTTTTGGATCTATATCTGACTTTGAGAAGATAGGGATAAGGGTGGCAGGATCTGTGGCACAGGTTATAGCCCCATAGAGATATCCCACTGGATTTAAAAGGGGTACTTTGAAGATAACGTTGTAGATAACACCTGAAACTAACATGGTAATAAGGAGTCCTATGGTATCCAACTTTAACACTGTTTTTAGAACCTTCCTTAGTACTATCCATCTCATCTCAAATGCTCCTCCTAGGAGGATTATTATAAGTCCTAAGTTGGCGATGTATTCAAAGATACTTTGGGCGTGATTTGGAGGTACAATATTTAGAAAAGGTCCTACAATTAAACCAAATATAAGAAATAAAGGTATATCTGGTATTCCTAGTCTCTCCCCCACCTTTGCAATAAATGTCCCTGAGATTAGCAATAGGGCAAGATATCCTATGGCAGCGGCTAACTCCATAGAATCACCGTTATAGGGTGTAAATTGCTACTCTTATATTAATCTATCTCCCTTAACCTCCCTGTAGATAGTATCTAGCCTTTTGGCAACACCTTCCCAGGAGAATCTCTTTGAAAATTCCCTTCCCTTTTTTCCCAATTTCCTTCTTAATTCCCTATCATTAACAAGTATCTCTATCTTCTCCTTTAACATCTCCACGTTGTTAACTTCAAATAGAAAGCCGTTGTAGTTGTCTCGTATCAACTCTGGGATCCCTCCTACATTGGATCCTATGACACACTTTCCCGAGGCCATAGCTTCCAGTAAGGTCATACCCAGTCCCTCAGAGGTGGAGGGAAGTACTAAGAAACTACACCTCCTAATATATTTGGCAACCTCCATCTGATCCTTTCTCCCTAGAAGTTGGATGTTTTTAATGCCCTTTCTCTCTATATACTCCCTGATCTCCCTAAAGAGAGGACCATCTCCTATAAACTTAAATTTAAAGTCTATATCTTTAACAGCCTCTATTAGGGTATAGAGTCCCTTCTGTGGCACAAAGGAGCCTACAAAGAGACCGTAATCCTCATCTATCCCCTCGTCATAGAATATACTAAAGTCTACACCGTTGTATATCACCTCGCTTTTATCCTGATACTCCCTGGGAAGTTGTTCCTTTAGATATTTACTTACACAGATTATCCTGTCACAGTGTTTAAGGGCGTAATTGAAAAGTATTTTACCTACAGGATGTTTGGATAGTAGCAACACATCACTACCATGAAGGGTTAATACATGGGGTATGTTGTACTTCTCACTGAGGAGTGCACCTAAGAAACCCTGTGGAAATGCATAGTGACTGTGGATGATCTCGATGTTGTATTTCTCTATTAGTTTTTTCCCTATGGAATATCCCATGAAGGTGTAGGTTGGTCCTCTTATCCCCTTGATATATTTAACCTTATGTACCCAGGTGTTAGGAGGTAGTTTTTTCAATTCCCCTTGAAAGTTATAGTTGAGGATATGAAAGTTATAGGGGGAGATATCTGTTAGGTGTTTTATGACGTTATCAACATGATAGGTTATTCCACCAGTGTAAGGATGGAAAATAGTTGGCATGAGGATGTTCATGATATCCCA
>DQVW01000046.1 GCA_015661555.1 Methanothermococcus okinawensis | reverse complement strand
ATTACTTCCAGGAGGTGGATACAGGTTTTCTCAACATATACAGGGGATACCTACTAGATAGACCTGATGCCAAGACTCTCTGTAAAGCCTTTCAGGAGTGTCTAAGTAGTAAAAAACCTGTATCTCTAAGTATACCCAGGGATGTCCTTACTATGGAGGTTGAACAGGATAGTGAAGATACCCAGGAAAGTAACACCTTTGAGGTAAAAATCCCTGAAAATATTAAAGAGGCTAAAAAACCCCTGATACTTATAGGTCAGGGAATATACGGAACTTTAAAATGCAGAGATATTACTAAGATAGGCAAGGTGCTGAAAAAATTGGATATCCCCCTTGTTACCACCTTCCCTGCAAGGGGTGTTGTTGAGGAGAGGTATAAATACAACCTAGGGTTAGTGGGAAGAAGGGGTACTCCTACTGCAAATAGATACCTCCTAGAGAGTGACAGTATAATCTCCATTGGGGCAAGTTTATCCTACAACACCATACCTGAAAGTATAAGGGAAAAAACTCTGAAGAAGATAACCCCTCTAGATGTGAAGATAAACTCCCTAGATAACATTAAGTATATAGTGGAGGAAATAGATGAAACACTTCCCCAGGTGGAACCTCCAGAGAGGGAGACCCCTTTACTAAATCTAGGGGACTACTCCACCAAGATATTGGAGATAGTGAAGAACATTCCTGAGGATGGTATAGTAGTTACAGATGCTGGTAATCACACAGTCTTTCTATCGCTACTTAGGACCTGTATATTGCCAAGGAGCATTATCTCCTCCCATGGTATGGGTACCATGGGTTTTGGACTTCCAGCCTCCATAGGAGTTAAGTTTGGATGTATAGATTTCAACATCGAGAGGGAGGTTATCTCCATAAGTGGAGATGGAGGTTTCCAGATGAATCTCCAGGAGCTCTCCACCTTGGAGGAGAACAACTTAAAGATACTCCTAGTAGTAATGAAGAATAACAAATTAAACGGTTTCTGTGATATTAAGAATCCAGACTTTAACAGGGTGGCAGATGGTTACGGTATAGACAACGTCTTTATTGAAGATGTGGAGGATATTAAACCAAATATAAAGTACTTTTTAAGGGGGAACAAACCCTACCTCATGGTTGTGGAGTGTGAAAATGAGGAATTACCTAAGCCCTTTCTCTAGTATTTTTAAATATTTACTTTAATCTATATATTTAATATTATAAATATAGGGAGGGGTAAGAGATGGAAGAGCTGTTCCAACTACTTACAAGGAACATACACTTCAACGTAACAGAGTTAAGTAGTAAAACTTGGAATCAGAACTGGAGGGTACCTGAGGCCCTTATATCTATCATAGGTGTGAAAAATGGAAAGAATCCAGTTTTCTACTACGGAGTTACAGCCAACTACAGGGAGGATTACGTGGTAAATAAGGGGGTCTCCGAGAATGGCAACAAGTTCATCAATGTAAGGGTATACTTCAAATTTGACAGGGAGGATATCCTGGAAAAGGAGAAGTACATAGTTGCAAATGGCTTCCACGGCCTCCTACTATGTGTAAAAGTAGATAGGGAGAAGTTTGTAAATGTTGCCGAGAAATTACTCCTTCAGGAGTATAGAAGTGGAGATCCCCATGTAGTAGAGGTTTTAGAGAGGATGATGGAGAGGGAGGCATTCAACAGTGAAGAGGAGGGTATTAGATATATTGTCAACAGGGACTACAACTGGTTAATAGGGAGGCTGAAATACAAGGCTGGACTTTTAAACTACTCTGGAGAGGGTTACTGGTTACTACCTTTAAAAACTGGAATGGAGATCACCAGGGGTCTCAAGGTAACGGAGAAGGATATCATCGTAGATCTTGAAAGTGTAGAGCTCTTCAAAAATTACATAGTGTACGTAGATACTAAAAGTGGAGTGGTGAGGTACAACAGGTATAAGCTGTGTAAAAGTGGGTTCTCACTGGTGGATGAAATTAGGAAGCAGATGAGAGATGACCTATGTCCATGGTGTGGTGGGAAACTTAGACTTGTTAGAACTAAAAAGGGGGAGTTCCTCGGTTGCTCTAACTATCCCAACTGTCTTTACAGGAGGTTTTTAAAGAAAGAGGAGAGAATAAAAGTTGAAGGAGGTGAAAACGTCCAAAAGGACCAGTCCCTCCCTATAAGGTGAGATGAATAGAGAGATACCATCTTATATTTAAAACAGCTTATATCCCTCCCTGGTTATAAGGAGGACCTCTCCATTGAGATAAAAAGGTAAGAGATAAAATGGGATACTATGGAGTTGCACATAGACGAGAAGAAACTTCTGAAGATATTTCAAGATAGTGGAAAGGATGAGATACCTGTGGAGGAGTTAGCCAGGCATGAACTTATGAAGTCTGAGACTAAGGTTATGAGAAGTGCCCTATGGCTCTCAGGTAAGGGGTTAGTAGATATTGTAGAGAGGAAGAGAAAATACGCTAAACTAAGTGAAAGGGGGGAAAGGGCTCTAAAGGAGGGGCTTCCTGAGAGGAAGATAGTAGAGTATCTAAAGAAGAAGGGCATGAAGTCAATCCCTATAAAGGATTTAAGAAATATACTGGACAGCTCCGAGATAAACCCTGCACTTGGACACCTGAAGAGAAAGGGTATTGCCAAGATTGAGAAGGGGGTTGTACACATCGAGGATCTAGACTATAGGGATAGGGAGGAAGAGGTACTAAGAGATATTAAGTTAGATGGAGACGTAGAAAAATATCCTCCTGAGATCCTGGAGATACTTAAAAAGAGGGGACTTATTGAGATAGAGGAGATAACAGGGAGATCTATCAGATTAACTGAGAGGGGGAGGGAATACATAAAGAGACCTATAGAGATAAGGGAGGAGATCTCCCAACTAACTAGAGAGGATATTATCTCAGGCAGGTGGAAGAGGTGTTATATTAGGCCCTACGATGTAGATGTCCCTACAGAGGAGGTCTATCCTGCAAAGTATCACCCCTTAACAAGGGTGATATACCAGGTTAGAGAGATACTGATAGGTATGGGATTCAAGGAGGTTAAGAGCCCAATAGTGGAGACTGAGTTCTGGAACTTCGATATACTCTTTGAACCTCAAGACCACCCTGCCAGGGATATGCAGGACACCTTCTTCTTAAAGTATCCCAGGAGTGGAGATGTTCCCGAGGAACTTTTAAAGAGGGTTAAAGAGATGCATGAGAGGGGTAGTGTAGATGGGAGAAAGATATCCAAGGGATGGAATTACAAGTTCCAGGAGGAGATATCTAGAAGGACTATTTTAAGGACCCATACTACTGTATCCTCTATTAGGTATTTGGCATCCCTATCTCCAGAGGAGAGGGAGAAACCCCACAAGGTATTCTGTATCGATAGAGTGTTTAGGAATGAGGCCATAGATTACAAACATCTCCCTGAATTCTATCAGTGTGACGGTATAGTTATGGATAGAAATGTTAACTTTGACAACCTTATAGGAATACTGGTGGAGTTTTTAAGGAGGTTAGGTTTTGAAAGGGTTAGGGTAAGACCTGCATACTTCCCCTTTACAGAACCTTCCCTGGAGGCTGAGGTCTATCTAGAGGGTAAGGGCTGGCTTGAAATCCTGGGGGCAGGTATATTTAGACCTGAGGTCCTTGAACCCCTAGGTATAGATAAACCTGTATTGGCCTGGGGTATTGGATTAAGTAGACTGGCCATGCTTAAACTGGGATTGAAGGATATAAGGGAGTTGCATAGAAACGACTTGAAGTGGTTAAAGAAGGTAAGATATGTGCTTTAAAGGTAGATTAGATATGAAGGAGAAGGTGTTAATAGTAGGTGCAGGACCTGGAGATCCCGAGTTAATTACTTTAAAGGGGAAGAAAGCTATAGAAGAGGCAGATGTTATCGTATATGCAGGCTCCCTCGTAAATAGGGAGATCCTAAAGTACAACAGGAGGAATGCCAAGATCTACAACAGTGCAACTATGGATCTAGAGGAGATAGTTGAGATAATGGTGGAGGGGGTAAAAAAAGGTCTAAATGTAGTGAGATTACACAGTGGAGATCCCTCCATCTACGGTGCAATCAAGGAGCAGATTGATGAGTTGAGGAAACATGGTATAGATGTGGAGATAATACCTGGAGTAACATCCCTCTCTGCAGCTGCAAGCTCTTTAAAGGTGGAGCTGACTCTTCCAAAGGTATCCCAAACAGTTATAATTACTAGGCCTGAGGGAAGGACGCCAAAACCTAAAGGGGAAAGCATAAAGGAGTTATCTAGGCATGGCTCCACCATGGCTATATTTCTAGGTGTAGGGATGATAGAGAAGGTTGTATCTGATTTGATAGAGGGTGGATATAGAAGGGATACCCCAGTTGCAGTTGTCTATAAGGCCTCCTGGAAGGACGAGAAAATTGTCAAGGGAACCTTGGAGGATATAGTCCCCAAGGTTAAGGAGGCTAACATTAGGAGAAGTGCACTGATAATAGTAGGAGATGTACTAGACCCCAAAAACTATGATTACTCAAAACTCTACGACAAGAACTTTGAAACAGGTTTTAGGAAGAGAAAAAAGTGATTTTTTTTACCACTTCATGAAGAGTTTCTTTCTACTTCTCTCTATGGCACCCTCTGCAGCCTTTCCTCCAATTAAGGTTCTAAGTTCTTCCACAATAGCCTGGGAATCTACCAGGGTTGTTAGATTTATCTTGGCTTTTTTAGCCTTCTCCCAGATCTCCGGATCTATGTTCTCCAACTTCTTCAGTGCAGTTTCCAACATCTCCTGATCCTCTGTAAGTTTTACAGTGGAGGCGTTTTTAATAAGAAGCTCCATGTT
>DQVW01000024.1 GCA_015661555.1 Methanothermococcus okinawensis | reverse complement strand
TTATAGCACACTTTCCCTCTGTATCCATAGAAACACCTAAAAAAGTAGGATTACCTCCTAACTATCTCCACAATTCTATATATTTCAACGGTCTCTTTCGGTCTCTTACCCTCCTGGGTGGAAGTATAGTGGACCACCACCTCCACCTCCTCGTGAACTTGCAACTTATCCCTATTTCTCAGGAGGACATCCCCCTCCTCGAGGAGAAAGGCAAATTTCCTCTTTGTTTTCAAGGAGCCCTTATCTATTACTATCCTTTCCCTCTCTAACTTCAACTCCAGCGTAGAGTAGTGCATACTCTCACTTAAACGTATACAAATACCTTTTTTCCACAGATCTCCAGGATCTCATACTCCCCATCAGAGGGCTTCTCCCTACATATCTCTATCCACTTCTTATTTGCCATATCCTGATAGGCTATACTTAGAACATGACTTAATTCCTCATCCTCTGTGTATACCTTGGCCACAGTTTTATACCGCCTGGCCAGTGTTGCAATATCCCTCAGAGCCAGTTTAGCCTCTGTGAATAACTTTAGATACCTTTTAGCCTCCTCTATCTGTTCTGGATATCCAGATAGAACAGGGTACTCCCTGTCCAGTATAGGATCTTTTTTCACCTGAAAATCTACTCCACAGATCTCCATAACCCTGTATATAACAGACTGTGGAATCCCAGGTGGGATTACTATCTCCACTGTACCTCTCTCCATAGTCTCCCTAAAAAATAGTTATCCTACAACCTCAGAAGTGGGCTTTATCTTAATTAAGATATAGTTCTTCATGTAGGATCTTTTGACATCTGCTATATCTTTAAGAAGGTACTTTCCAACTTTAACCTTCTCTATCTTCTCGTGATAGGTGTCGTAATCCAACTTTACCCTTAATCCATCTAACTGTGTAACTATGGGCATTGGGGAGAGCACACCGTATATCTCCTCTACATTCTTCTCCAGGATATCCTTAAGTACAACGGGAGGTACTACAGGTGGATCGTAAGAGAGCTCCTCCTTCCTCCTGTTGACCAACTTTGTAATCTCCTCCACCATTCTCTTTAGGGCCTGCCTCTCCTCACTGTGCCTCAACCTATGTAGCCTCCTTCCAAGGTTTCCCACGTAGGGGTAGGGGATATCTACCTTCTCAGGCCCTCCAGTAACTACCACAGGAATGTCTACATCAAAGAGGTGTACCTTATCCTTAATACAACTTTCAAAGTTACCCATAACGTAAACTGCAAGGTCGTGCTCCTCTATAAGTCTCTTCTCCCTCTCCTTAATACTACTTATATCCTTACCTACCCCATGGGCAAGCCCTATCATGTTGGATTTTGCCCCATACCTTCTGAGATACTCAGCTATATCACAGGCTGTATGGGGTAGGTGATGTCTAGAGAGACTTGGAGCTACCACTGCTATCTCAATTCCTGCCAGTGGCGTCTCAACTACCTTACCCTTGTACTTCTTAGCCTCCCTCTTGAAGTTCTCCAACTCACTTCTAGGCAGTGCCACAGTCATGTATACATCTAATTGCATCACATGTTCCTGGATTACAAAACCTCCAACGTCTTCAATCCACTCCTTTAATATGTTGTTTCTATAGACTCCTCCTTCATATCTAACGATCTCGTACATCTCCTTCACCTGTCTTTAGAAGTCTGACCTGATAGTGACAGTTCCAAAGGTCTTGTTACTGTCGTTGAAAAGTGTAACGTCGGTGATTATCCTCTGGATAGAGGACTTCTCATCTATAAGGGTGATATGGTCAGTTAGTACTATCTCCTCGAAGGCGTATTCATCTATCTTCTTTAAGATCTCCCTTATAATGTCCACCTGGAGAATATTGATGGTCTGAGTGGTAATGGATATGTGGTCTATCCTATCCCCGGACATCATGATCTTAACTAAAGGCTCCCAATCCTTAGTTAACACCTCAATGTAATCCCCCTTTTCAGAGATGATATAGTCCCTCCCTCCAAGTAGCATAATGAGATCATCCACAAGGTTCTTTAACTTTTCATCTTTATTCCTGTCGTAGAAGTAGAAGTTGGAAATCCTTGAACATGTCTGGATCTTTGCAGCACCTTTACTGTATATCTTGTAAGTCCTTACAATATCCCCCCTACTTACTATACCTATAAGATCCCCCTTTTCATCTAACACCAGGAGCCTTCCAATATCGTTTCTCGCCATGATCTTCTGGGACTCCGATGCAGAGGTATCGGGGGATATGAATATCAACTTATCTCTAGGGGTCATTATATCTTCAATGGTTTTCTTACCACCACCTTTCTCCAGATCCCTAAATGTAACTACCCCTACTAGTCTTCCCTCGTCATCTACTACTGGATAACCCATATGCCTGTACTTCTCAATATACTCTCTCAACTTATCGATACTCTCGTTTTTATTGATGGTTATAATATCCCTAGTCATTATGTTTTTCACAGGTATCTTTTCCAACACCCTTAAATCGTAGAGTTTTATAAGATCCTCCTCAGCCTCCTTTACAAAGAGGGTAATGTGGTCAAATATATTAAATAGAGAACTCCCCTCCAATCCAATATTGTAAACTCTCTCCACAGTGGATAGTTTTTTAAATAACATATCTAACACCGTATCGAGCTAGTATTTTTGATCTATAACTATAATTAATAGAGTTATTAATAGTTTCTAAATCTACTTAGAAACCTGGGGATATACTCAAGGGCACTTCTTAAACTCATAGATACATAGTCATCCTTCAGGTACCCCCTCCTTCTCATCTCCTCTCCCACCCACTGATAGAATCTCCTGTCCTGGATAACTACAACACCGTAATCCTTCTCAGTCCTGATAAGTCTACCTATCATCTGGATAACTGTACTGGCCATGATATGAAATGAGGTCATGAGAAAGGACTGCCAGTGAGCAGTCCTGGGATCTACCCCCTTTCTCAACAACCTCTCCTTTACCAACCTCTGTTCCCTGTTAAGTATTGGAGTAGGTACTGGGAAGGGTAAACTGTCTATTATTACCATGGTGAGGGCCTCTCCGGGGATATCTACACCCTCTGCAAATCTCCCAGTTGCCAGGAGTACCCCTCCCTCCTTCTCAAAACGCTCCTTTAATAGATTGGCCTCCCTCCCATCCATATCTGGGTGATAGCAGAATATCTTCCTCTTTAACTCAGAGGCCCTATCTAGGAGGTAGTTATAGGCACTTTGAAGGTCCTCAAAACTCCTAAAGAGTACCAGGGTGTTGGCCTCTGCAGATCTTAAAAGTTTAAATATATTCTCATTTGCCCTCTCTCTTTTTATAGTCCAATCTCCTCCATATTTCATATTTACCCCATCTTTCAAGGCGATTATTCTCCTCCTATCCTTGGGAAAGGGGCTGTCTAGAACTAGAGGGTCAAAGGACTCCACCCCAGTTTTAAGTCCATGGATCTTCAGATTGCCTATAGTGGCGGAGCAGTGTATTACCGTTGCATCACCGTAGAGCCTTTTAAGGTAGGAGGAGACGAGCACAGGTACACATAAGAGGCTCTGCCCACTTCTGTATATTACAAAGTTGTCATCTATAATCTCTAGGTTCTTTACCCTGTCTAGGAAATCTGTAAGGGACATATCTGGCAACTTCTTCTGAGAGACGTAGTAGTACTCCAGGTACATCAGGGCCTCGTTGTCAACCTTGAACCTTAACTCTTCCCTCTCCAACTCCTTATTCTCCTCAAAGGAGAGAATCCTATCCCTTATGTCCCGGATCTGGTAGTAGCCATCAAGTAAGGTTCCAAGTATTACTGCCTTTCCCTCAGGTGTCTCCAGTATCATCTCTCCGTAGTAGAGGATGGTATCCTTACATCCCTCAATATCCACCCGTCTCGATAGGTAGTTATGCACTATACTCCAGAAATCCCTCTCGTAACTCTTTAGACTGTCCCCATCTAAATTTGAATACTTTCCCCTAAGCCTTTCAAGGTACTTCTTTACAAGGGCTGGGGCGAAGTGGTAGGCCATGGCCCTCAACCTACGAAGTGCCACCTCTGGATTTATCTCTATTGTGGCAGAGTTCCTAATACTTTTCTCGAGTTTATGGGCCTCATCACAGATGATAATCTCGGTCTCCCTGTTTGCATCGATCTCCTCCTTTAAATGGTAAAATATACTGTTGTTCATAACTAGTATATCTCCCTCTAGGCACTCTATCTTGGATTTTTGGTAGTCGCAGATACAGAAGGGACAGAAGTACTTTATATCTTCCCCTATCCTTACAGGTTCCTTCTCCGTCCCACATATGCACCTCTTTCTCCTGTTGGGCCTATGGAGGCACCTTCTATTTAATTTACAGAAAAGTCCATCTGCCTTACTACCCTTGGCCTTACATATGAAGTTGTTCTTTCCCATTATAAAGGAGATCTTCAAGTTGGGTCTTAGTGCATTTAACTCCTCAAGTATTCGTTCCTGCTGATCTATGGTCTCTGTAAGTATGATGGTTCTCTTACCCCTCTCTGCAAAGTATATAGTAGGAAGGAGATAGGAGAGTGTTTTCCCCACACCTGTTGGAGCCTCTACTATAAGGTTTCTCCTATTTTTAATAGAGTGAAAGATCTTCTCCATCATCTTTACCTGTTGAGGTCTAATCCTCTCATAGGGAAACTTCGACCTATAGAAAGCCCTAAAATCCTCTAGTGATATAACCATCTAGATCACCAAAATAGATAAAATACTCTAATTTTTATATCAATCTAAGGTGAGACCATGACATCAACAACCATGATTATGATATTTTTCTTAATATGGACAATACTCAGTATATACTACTACAGAAGGGGGGAAGAGGATGAGAGAGGTTTAAAGATATACTACGGCATTCTAGGGATACTGAGAACCTCTTGGGGTTTAGGGGTTATAGATAAAATAGGCAAGTACAGGTTTTGGCAGAAGGTAGGGTTACTGTTTATCCCTGTAGCTATA
Organism: Methanothermococcus okinawensis; assembly: GCA_015661555.1. GTDB lineage: Archaea > AGJL01 > Methanococci > Methanococcales > Methanococcaceae > Methanofervidicoccus > Methanofervidicoccus okinawensis_B. The sequence goes on along the minus strand of DQVW01000024.1, from coordinate 7,546 downwards.
GTGATTAGTATTCTTACACTCTGTACCTTTATAAATTCCACCTTGGGATTATTTAGTGGCTCAATACCTAAGGAGAGTTCAAAGCCTATTATCTTTCTCTTTGGAGATGTTATCCCCTGGATCCCAGGGATTATAGCACTTATTGTGGGTATTACACTTCACGAGTTGGCCCACGGTATTGTAGCCAGATCCTTCAATCTGAAGATAAAGAGTACAGGGTTAATACTCCTTCTAGGTATTCCCCTTGGAGCCTTTGTGGAAATAGGTGAAGACTTTAAAAAAGCCAGTAGGAAGGTAAGGGGTGCTATAGCCTCTGCAGGCCCTGTAATAAACATTCTTATATTCCTCCTTGTACTCCTAATAACCCCCTATGTACTAAGTATTCCATCCTCCCTCACTATTACCAAAGTCCTTGAAGACTTTCCAGCCAGTGGAGTCCTTATGGAGGGGGATGTAATACTCTCCATCAAGGGTAAGAGGGTGTCCTCCCTTTCAGATTTCCAAGAGGTGGTAAAGGAGATAAAACCAGAGGAGGATATAACTATTACAGTGATTAGGGGGAATGAATTAAAAACCTTTGAGATAACCACCTCTCCCCAGGGAAAAATAGGTATTGTTGTAGAACCCTCTAAGCCCCTAGTATTTATATTGGAGACCCTCTTTTGGACAGGTGTTTTGAACCTCCTATTGGGTTTCTTTAACCTCTTACCTGCCCTACCCCTAGATGGATTCCACATATGGAATGCCATCCCTGAATTAGTGAGGGATCTAAGAGCCAACAGTAAGATAACGGAAATTATCTCCAGATATATGGAGTATTTGATAAACGAGAGGAATTTAACCACTATGAGTATAACTATATGGCTAATAATACTGGCTTCCATACTTTACTCCCTTATGTAGAAAAGATTAGGGAGGTAATAGTGGTGGAGAATCCAGTGGATATAAACCATATCTTCGAGGAGGAGGGCATCAGGCTACTTAAGGAGTTAGGATGGTACGGCTCGATAGTGGTACAATACAGTGACAACTTTGATAAAAAGATCTTTGAGGAGGTAAAGGAGTATGGAGAGAGGGAGGGGTTGAAGATATACACAGGTGTAAAGATAAGGGCCCAATCTCCCAGGGAGTTAGTTAGATATGTGAAAAAATTCAGGAACAAGGTGGAGGTAATACTTGTGGAAGGTGGTGATCTAAAGATTAACAGGCAGGCTCTAGAACTTCACGACGTAGATATCCTCTCCACTCCCGAGTTGAACAGGCGCGATAGTGGTTTGGACCACGTCCTTGCAAGGCTTGGAAGTACCCACAGGGTGGCTATCGAGTTAAACTTCAAACAGCTACTGATAAAAAAGAATCCCTACGAGAGGGCAAGGTTACTATGGGCCTTTAGGAGGAATATGCGCCTGGCGAAAAAGTTTGATACACCTGTGGTACTCTCCAGTGGTGCAGAGAGTATATACGATATAAAGTCTCCCTACGACTTGAGAAGTTTCTTAAATACTCTCACAGAGGATCCTGTGTACTCCAAAACTATTATGGAGTTTCCCTATAAGATTGCGGAATACAGAGCCTATCTAAGGAGGGAGAATGTAATAAGATATGGAGTAGAGGTAGTTGAAGAATAGATAGCTCATCCTAGTTAGGAGCTGTCAAACTTAGATAATACCACTTTTTAACCCTACAAGGACCAGCAGTACTACAAAGATAACAAAGAGAACTGCCAACTGAATCCTCAACATCTTCTTTCTCTTTTTTATATATTCATCCTTACACTTCTCGGAGCAGAATGTCTCCTCTGGGGGAATGGATATCCCACAGTTTAAACAGTGCCTATGCCTCTCCATGGGAACCCCTTCTATCAGGTACAATTAAGGTACCCCTGTGTTTATCCTCTATAACATTCATAATCTCCTCTGGAGTACCCTTTATAACTACAGTTTTTAACCCTGCCCTGTCTATGATCCTTGAGGCCAGGGGATCTACTATGGAGGAGGAGCCTGCCTCTATAGTGTAGGACTTGGTAATGTCTACTAACTCCTTTGTTGTCAGGATCTCTATCTTCTTTGCATCCCTGTATTTTCTAGGGTCCCTGTCGTAAACTCCATCTACGTTAGTTGCAATAACAAGTAGATCTGCATCTATATACTCCGCCAGGGAGGCTGCAACGGCATCTGTGGTGTGGGCGGGATGGGTACCTCCCATAACAACGATCTTGTTTAAATTCAGTATCATCTCCGCCTCCTTAAAATCCTCAGGCACCTTCTTAACAGTGTAATCCCCAAGGGCGGCTATGAGAACCATACTGTTCATCCTTGTAGCCATTATACCTATCTCGTCACAGAAGGCCTCGTTTGTAAAGGCTCTGGCAATAGAGATATACCTCCTGGCGATGTACCCTCCTCCTACCACTATACAGATGTCATGTCCCATGTCCTTTATACTTTTGAATACCTGGGCGTATCTCCTTATGTTCTCTGCATCTCCCTCTCTAGGCATAATAACTGAGCCACCTAGTGCAAAGACCACCTTCATACTACTAACCTCTCCACTTTCTAGAGTACTAAAAAAATTAACCTATTATAAAAAAGTTTTATCGTAAGTTATTTATACCATCAGGTTTTAGTGGGATAAGCATATTTTTTTAAAGTTGATGGGTATGAATAGATCCCCCTCTTTAACAGTTGACGGTATCCTAGAGGTAGATGGTAAGATACTACTTGTAAAGAGAAAAAATCCTCCTTTTAAAGATTTCTGGGCATTCCCTGGAGGTTTTGTAAAGTATGGAGAGAGAACAGAGGAGGCTGTAGTAAGGGAGGTCTTTGAGGAGACTGGGATTAAAACCAGGGTTAAGGATCTCCTAGGGGTCTACTCAGATCCAGAAAGGGATCCTAGAGGCCATACAGTATCTATAGTGTATGTTTTGGAGTATATAGAGGGTTCACCCAAGGGAGCAGATGACGCCAAAGAGGCTAGATTTTTCCCCATAGAGGAAGTGAAGAAGATGGACCTAGCCTTTGACCACGGTACTATTTTTAGGGACTATCTTAAATTTAGAGAGAAAAGGTGATAAGGTGGTAAAGTTCTGTAAAAAGTGTAACAACATAATGCTTCCAAAGGATGGTAAGTGGGTATGTACAGTATGTCAGTATGAGATAGAGATGGAGAAAGAGGGTGAAACCTTCCTACTTAAGGAGAGGTTAGAGTCTAAGAAGAGGGATATAGCAGTGATTGAGAATGTAAATACCCTCCCAACTACTAAGGTGGAGTGTCCCAAGTGTGGGAACTTAGAGGCCTTCTGGTGGCTCCAGCAGACAAGGTGTGCAGATGAACCTGAGACTAGATTCTACAGATGTACAAAGTGTGGTTACACCTGGAGGGAGTACGACTAATGGATCTCAATACCTTCGAGAAGTATATGTCCAACCTTGACCTTCTTACACTCCCTCTCGGAGAAGGGTTTAAATCCTCCTGCATTACAGAAGTGCTGTATCCTCAGTCCCATCCTTCTCAGAGTTTCCTCCCCTATCCTCTCTCCAAGGAACTCCTGAAGTGTCTTGGATACTGCTCCACAGGGGGAGTCCCTGACTACCTCGATATCTCTTATAACATCCCCATCTAGGTGGATATTTACCCTAGGTTTTCCAAAGTGTTTTAAGAATTCCTTTAATTGAGGGAACTCTTTTACCCTGTCTTTAAGGTAATCCTCATCTAGATTACAGAGTAGATCTGGACATACTACATTTCTAAATCTCTCCAGTTGTCTCTTGAACCCTTCACCCTTCCAAATCCCCACTATTATAAAGGGGTGTTTTTCCCCACCGATCTCCTGGATAAGGGTGTAAGTTAGATCAGGATCCCTTAGATAGGTAATTAAAATATGGAAATTTTTAAGTTTTTTTAACGTTTCTCTGTCAATCTCTATATCCTCAAACTCTCCCCTATACTTTAACACTACGTACTCACAGGGGAACTTCTTTTTTATATTCTCGTAGGTCCTATGTCCATACTTACCATCTGACACTATAACCACAGAGATCTTACTGTCCATCTATATCACAAAATATTTTTGTATATTTAAATTTATGAATATTTATTTCTAAAAAATAAATGGTAGCCCGGCGCGGATTCGAACCGCGGTCCCGGGGTCCAAAGCCCCGGATGATAGGCCACTACACCACCGGGCTACATACCATCCAATTGAGCAAAACCTTAATAGTCACTTCTCCTATATATACTTTTCTATTAAAAAAATAGAATTAATTCCCAGATCCCTGTTTAGCCCTCCACTCCTCAAGAATTCTATTCCAGTTCTTCCTTAGAAACTCCCCTACCTGGGAGGAATCCCTCGTCCCAACTACACATGTCCAGCCAGTCTTCTCCTCAATATCCCCCCTTACAGGAGCTGCCAATCCTGGGAGTATAATAATCCTGTGATTTACCTTCTCCCCTATCTTCGTCTCCTCTATTAATTTTTTAGCGTTCTCCCCACAGTACTGTCCCCCAGCCACTGCAACATCAACAGCCTTACCCTCTGTATCCATAACTAGAAGCCAGCATGTAACACCATCCTTTTCAAAGTCCCCAGTTACCGTATAGAATGTTAGGGAGAAGTTTGTGGTCATAATTACTGGACTGTTCTCATCTGGGTTCCCAATTGGATAGAGGCCAGGTTCCACAGTTTGAGGTTTCCTAGGATCTGTATATATGGCCTGTCTAAGGGTAAGTATTGGCATCAACTCCCATATCTCTGTACCGTGGATGACGATCCCATCTGCATACCTATTTAACATGGCACAGGCTGCACTGGCCTCCATCATTGCGGCAGCCTTATCCAACTCCTTCACAAACTGTTCTATTGGATTGTTACCCCTTAATACATAGAAGTAGGTGTTTATTGGGAGTCCTAGGATGGGATATCCAAGAAGTTTGTCCCCTCTCTCTATGGCACTTCTCCTTATCATTACAAACCTGTCAAGGGTATCCATGATATTCTCTGGTGTGGTGTGAGGGTCTAAAACTAGGTCCTCTATACCATGTTCAAGGGAGGCCTTGACCATACCCTTCAGTGTTTTAATGTTACTGGAGGAGAGTACCACTGCAAAATCCTTTTTATCTTTTTTCTTCTTTGATATCAACATCTTCATCATTTCAGGGAAATTCTGCTCTGTAACTGCATACACCATAGGTTTAGATTTTACAACATCTAGGGCCCTCTCTATACTCTCTACATTCAGTGAGCAGAGGGCAACAGGTACCTTCGTATTCTCCTGAATTATTTCTAAAGCCCTTACAAACCTCTCAGGATCATCTGAGGCGTTCCTTAGGGCTATAAAATCTAACTTCAACTTCTCCCCAGTTCTCTCAAAGACAAAATCCTCAACGAATTTGGCCCTCCTCCTTATCTCCTCCTCAGGTAGTTTGTCTGATATATCCACCCCTATAGCTGTAGGGTTGAAGAAGGTAAGCTCATACCTGTACATTACCTCCTCCCCACCTAGAATGGCCTTCCTATCTTCATATCCAAACCATACCTCCTTTACAGGTGGGGAGAGCAATTCCTCAAGTTTCTTTCTATTCTTCTCAAACTTTGGGGACTTTAAGACGGGACACTGATCAAGGGAGGCCTTTCTCTCCTGTAGTTTCGTGGCAAAGGCCATACAGGAGGACTCCCCACATTTCTTACAGTTTATCTTTGGAAGTAGCTTGTAGATATCCATGGCACTTATCTTCTTAGCCATTCCCATCACCAACACTTAGGCCCTTAATCCACTGGTAGTTGTCACTACTTACCTCTATCTTTCCAGGCTTACTTACAAGCAACCTTCCAAACTCCTTTATCACCGTGGCAGAGAGGGGGTGGAGCATCATGAATAAATCTACACCACAGAGGAGCATGGTCAATCCCGTTGTAATCTCCCAGAGGGGTAACCTGTACCTCCTATCTCCCCACTCTGGTTTAGCCATCCAGGCCTCCCTTGCACCTATGGCGTTTGTAGTTCCAGAGGACATGGGCATATTTACCAGTTCGTCACCTTTCAAACCTGCCAATCTCAACCTTGTCATGGCGTTTATGGAGAACTCTATACCGTATCCCAGGGAACAGGTTGTAGGATCCATAACAATTCTATCCCCCTCGAGGCCATGGGATATCAATCTCCTATTTAAGTCCCTGGCCATGTTTGGATCCATAATAGTCCAGGAGAGGACGTTGTGGTCGTACCTCATGGCGGCATCTGCCACCCTCTTGTAGTCTAGATCCAGGTTTGCAGATGCAAGAAGACATCTCTCCCCCTCTGTAACCTGGGCACAGGCCTCTAGGACTAAGGGATCCTTCTTGGGATCTCCACTACCTCCAATGACGAAGGGTACATCCACAGCCTGGAGGAGGTCCTCCATCAACCTTGCAGCCTCCCTTGGAGAGGTATCCTTTATCTTTGGATCTGTAGAGATGTGGTGGATTGTTACCATGTCGGCGTTGAACTCCCTTATACACTTTTTAGCCCACTCCACAGGATCCTCCATCACATCCTGGAAGTACTCCCTTACAGGTTTAGGTAACCCAGGCATGGGCATGTCGAAGATATCGAAGGTTACCACTGGAGGATTTGGCTGCACCTCCTCGAACCTGTAAAGTGCCCTCTGCCCACCTATCTTTATTACCTTACCCCTACCTCCCTCAGACTTAGGCCTGCCAAATTGCACCTCCCTGATATAGCCCTTATACTTCTCCACTGGAGGCTCCCAGTCTACCTCAGGTATCTCTATTCTAGGTTCCTCAGGAGATACTATCCTCCTAATACCCTCTCTTATTGGAGGGGTTTGAGGTATGGAGATGGGGGATATATGGGGGATATTTATAACTATCTCATCTGCAGTTATCTCTATACTGTCTATCTTAATCCTGTTCGTCTTTTTCATAAGTTCAAATACCTCATCTATTTCCATTAAGATCACCAGGGGCAAAAATCTATCATTATAAATCGTTATAAATTGGAGGGACAATATATAAAGTTTTTCTGGGTTTTAAAAACATTAAAAATGGTGTCCACATGGTTAGACTAAGAAGTGAGGATGTAAATCGTCTAAAAGAGATACTCCAGGAAAATAAGAATATACTCTTTCTCTGTCATCACAATGCAGATCCAGATGCAATTGGAGCTGCAATTGCCCTAAAGTATCTTGCAGAGATCTTAAATAAATCAGAGGATAAAACCCTGATAATATCTGCAGACTCTGTAAGTAAGTTGTCAAAAAATATACTTGAGGAGATAGGGGAGGAGGTGGAGGTTGTTCAATATCCCAAGTTACTGGATGTGGTGTTTTTTGTAGACACCTCCAACTTAAACCAGGTAAAGGTGAACACCCAGGAGTTAAAGCATTCCACCCTGGTAGTGATAGATCACCATAAGAAAACAGAGCTCTCAGAGCTCTGCACCCTCTCCATAGTAGATGAGGGGGCAACCTCCACCTGTGAGATAGTCTCCCAGATATTCCGAGAGATGGGCATCTACCCCCCAAAGAATATTAGGGTAGCCCTACTCTG
>DQVW01000105.1 GCA_015661555.1 Methanothermococcus okinawensis | reverse complement strand
TGGGCATGGGCTCTGGCTAAATCCCCAGAGGCCAGGGCTCCAAGGAGGGAGAGCTCCCCAGCTAAAACAGCTCCTCCAACGATCTCTGCAAATTTAAGAGCCTTACCACTACCTCTACACCCTAACATCTCAAGACACTCCCTCTGGGTCTCCACCCTTGTACCTCCCCCCACTGTACCTAGAGGTACATCTGGCAGTGTAACTGAGAAGTACAACCCATCCTCCTCAGCCTCTGCAACTGTTATACCTATGCTACCCTCTACAATGTGGGCCTCGTCCTGTCCAGTTGCTAAAAATATGGCACCAATTATATTGGCGTAGTGGGCGTTGAATCCCATGGAGTTGGCAGCTGCCGAACCTATGAGGTTCTTATAGAGGTTTACCTGTTCTATAGCCTTTGAAGTGGTTTTTAGATACCTCCTTACAACCTCCTCCTCCAGGAACACCTCTGCAACTATGGACTTACCCCTCCCCTCTATCATGTTTACTCCACTAGGTTTCTTGTCAACACATAGGTTACCACTTAAGGCCACAGTACGTGCCCTTATCCCCTCCCTGGCCACCTCCTCCTCTATGAATTTACAGGCCTTCTCCGTTGCAATTGTCACCATGTTCATACCCATGGCATCTCCAGTACTGTAGGCAAACCTTGGATAGACGTACCTCCCAACTACAACTACTGGGTGGATGGATATTAACCTCCCATGTCTCGTAGTACTCTCTGCAACCTCCTTTATCCTCTGGAAGTTCTCCAGTATCCAGTGCTTCAACTTTATAGCCTCCACCACAGAGGAGGTTTTAAATACTGGAGCCCTTGTCATCTTGTCCTCAACTACCCTGACAGTACATCCACCACATCTGTTTATAACACTACAGCCCCTGTTAACTGAGGCTACAAGGGCACCCTCTGTTGTAGAGAGGGGTATGTAGAACTCCCCCCTGGCGTACTCCCCCTTTATCTTCAAAGGCCCTGCAAAACCAAGGGGTATCTGGATGGCACCTATCATGTTCTCTATGTTCTTCTCTATAGCCCCCCTCTCATCTATGGAGTACCTTCCAACATGTTCCAACTTCACCCCAGTTACCTCCTCTATATACCTCCTTCTAACCTCTACTGCATCCCTTGGATCCATTATGTCATCTAGTTGATAGGGTTTGATCTCTCCCCTCTTTAACTTCTCCAGGATCTCCTCCATCTTTTTTCTATCCATAGCTATCCCCTTTCAACCTACAGGTGATTATATTTACTGGGTTTCTAGAGAGCATCATATGCCCACTTCCTACCTTCCTCCCATAACTTACTACAACGTTTACAACCTCTGTCTCGTATTTTTCCACATCCTGGAAGTAATTCAGTATCTTGGCAGTGTTTTCAAGGACTATGGTATTTATCACTATAACCTCTGTATTTTTCGCCGTGAGTATATCCAAAATTTTATTTATATTCTTTGTACCCCCTACAAAGGCCTTGTTGAAATCTAAAGACTCTAGAACCTCCTCTCCCCTTCCCTTTATCAACTTACAGTTTTTAATGTTGAAGAGCTCCAAATTCCTCCCTGTAGTCACTACTGCATCTTCAGAGTAGTCTATGGCGTAGACGAATTTGCACCTCTTGGCGATCTCCACAGTCATGCCCCCACTACCACATCCAATATCTACCACAACATCCTCAGGTTCCAGCTGTAATTTACCTATACTTATAGCCCTTATCTCCTCCTTAGTTAGTGGAACTCCCTCCATTCTAAAGAAATCCTCGTCTCTAATCATCCCTCCACCTCAGTATATATACTGCAAAAATTATAAATAATGAGTTTCTCCATAGTAATCCTACCATCCTAATCTAATCATGATTATCAAGGTGATCTTTAAATGGTAGATAAGTTAACTGATCTACCTGGCGTTGGCCCCTCAATTGCAGAGAAGCTTATTGAGGCTGGATACACTGATTTTATGAAGATAGCCACTGCCTCAATTGAGGAACTTACAGAGATCGACGGTATAAGTGAGAAGGCGGCCATCAGGATAATAGCCCATGCAAGGGAGTTATGTGACCTGGGATTTAAAAGTGGTATGGATCTACTAAAACAGAGGAAGACTGTATGGAAGCTATCCACAGGTAGTAAAGAATTAGACAGGATACTTAACGGCGGGTTGGAGAGTCAGTCCACTACAGAGTTTGCAGGTATGTTTGGAAGTGGTAAAACCCAGATTGCACATCAGGCCTGTGTAAACCTCCAATGTGACGATATGATAATCGCTGATAAGGAGGTACTAGAGGAGGAGGAGTTGGAGAATAGAAAGGCGGTATACATAGATACCGAGGGTACCTTTAGACCTGAGAGGATCATGCAGATGGCTGAAGCCCTTGGAATAGATGGTCAGAAGGTCCTTGACAACATATTTGTAGCAAGGGCCTATAACTCAGATATGCAGATGCTCTACGCAGAGAAGGTAGAGGAGCTTATAAGATCTGGACACAATATAAAGTTAGTAGTTGTAGATTCCCTCACAAGTACCTTCAGAAGTGAATATACAGGGATGGGAAGACTTGCAGAGAGACAGCAGAAACTTGCAAAACACATGGCAACATTGAACAAGTTGGCAGACCTCTACAACTGTATAGTACTTGTAACTAACCAGGTTGCAGCAAAGTTAGATACCTTCTATGGACCTGCAGAGCAGCCTATAGGTGGACACATAGTAGGTCACGCCGCAACCTTCAGAATCTTCCTGAGAAAGGGTAAGGGGGATAAGAGAATAGCCAAGTTATACGACTCCCCACACCTCCCAGATTCCGAGGCCGTATTCAGAATAACTGAGAGGGGAGTCCACGATTAATTTTTATAAAGTTCCCTAACTCTTTTATCTGCATTCATAACCTTTTCTCTCTGCTTTTTTCTGAAATCTTTCAACTTCTTATCTAACTCCTCGTCGGAGAGTGCCAGGATCTCAAGGGCTAAAAGTGCCCCGTTGTCACCCCTGTCAATCCCAACAGTTGCAGTTGGTACACCTGGAGGCATCTGTACACAGCTTAGGAGGGCATCCATCCCATCTAACTTACTCTCTACAGGTACCGCTATTACAGGTCTCGTTGTTAAGGAGGCTACAACACCTGGAAGATGGGCCGCAAGTCCTGCAATTGCAATAAATACCTTGGCCTCACTGTTCTTTACTATCTCCTCAAGGAGATCTGGAGTTCTATGGGCCGAGGCAACCCTAACTTCAAACTCTACTCCAAAATCCTTTAAAATAGATACTGCCTTTTCAGCTATTTTCAAGTCACTTTCACTACCCATGATTATGCATATCATGCTCCCACTTCCACTTTTTTATAAAGTTATCTATAATAACTCCTATTTTTATAATTTTTTAAAAAAGAGGGGTAACCTTGAGGGAGAGAACCTTTGTAATGTTAAAACCTGATGCTGTAAAGAGAAAGTTAATAGGTAGGATTATTCAACGCTTTGAAGATAAGGGCCTAGAGATTGTAGAGATGAAGATGTTGAAGATGTCCAGGGAGTTGGCAGAGAAGCTCTACGAGGAACATAGAGGTAAGGACTTTTTTGAGAAATTAATCAACTTTATAACTTCAGGTAGGGTTGTGGCAATGGTAATTGAGGGGGAGGAGGCCATATCTGTAGTGAGAAAGATGGTGGGAAAGACCAACCCTCTAGAGGCGGATATGGGAACTATCAGGGGTGACTTTGGATACTCTACACCTGATAACCTGGTCCATGCCTCAGATTCCAGGGAGAGCGCTAGAAGGGAGATAGAGCTGTTCTTTGGAAGATAATTTTTATATTCACAATATGTGAACAAAAGTTCACATTATGAAAAGCTTTATATAAAATTTTAGATGGAGATCTTATTGTAAAAATCTTCTGAGGTGACAGAATGAATAAAAAGATAGGGATACTAGCTGTCCTCTTTGCCATCTCCCTTCTAGTTGCCTTTCAGGTAAGTGTGGCAAAGGGTTACAGTGCAGAGAGCCCTTCTATTAAGGCTAGAGGGGTAAAAAATGTTATAATACTTATTGGAGATGGTATGGGTGTTGGTCAGGTGGAGATAACAAAACTCTGTTATGGGCACCTCAACATGGAGGACATGCCCTATGCAGGTTTTGAACTTACAGATTCCTTAAGTGGTCCAGTTACAGACTCTGCTGCTGCAGGAACTGCCATAGCCACAGGTTTTAAAACCTACAACAAAATGATATCTACAGTCAAGGTAAGAGGTAAAGTTGTAAATGTAACCACTCTCTTGGAGTTGGCTAAGTACAGTGGTAAGGCCACAGGACTAGTAACCACCACCAGGATAACCCACGCCACCCCGGCAGTATTTGCATCCCATGTAGAGAATAGGGATATGGAGAAGGAGATTGCAAGACAGCTAATAGAGCACAAAGTTAACGTGTTATTTGGAGGAGGTAAGAGGGAGTTTGATACCGAGACCTTAGACCTGGCAAGGAGAAATGGATACAAGGTAATATACACCAAGGATGAGTTAAAGAACGTAGATGGAGAGTACGTATTGGGACTCTTCTCAGAGAGCCACATGCCCTATGTATTAGACAGGGACAACAATACCGTAGGACTCCTGGACATGACAAAGAAGGCTATAGAGCTGTTGGAGAAGGATCCTGATGGATTCTTCCTCATGGTCGAAGGTGGAAGAATAGACCATGCATGTCACGCCAACGACGTGGCCTCTGTTGTGGCAGAGACTAAGGAGTTTGACGACGTTGTAGGTTACTGTCTCGATTACGCAAGGAAAAACAAAGACACCCTTGTCATAGTTCTTGCAGACCATGAAACTGGTGGATTGGGAGTTGGAACAAACTATGGAGACCCTATAGATGAGCATAGAATTCTCAGTATTAAGGCCTCTGTCTCTAAAATGGCTAAGGAGATAAAGGAGGGTGGAGACCCAAGAGAGGTTATTAAAAAGTACACAGGTTTGGATCTAACAGATGAAGAGGTTGAAAAGATTAAGGAGGCTATGAACTCTGACAACAAGTACGCCCTTGGAAATGCCATAGGAGAGATCCTCAGTGAGAGGGTAGGAGTAAGGTTCATATCCCACATACACACAGGTAACCCAGTGCCTATAATGGCATACGGTCCTGGACAGTGGTACTTCAGAGGATTTAGACACCACGTAGATACAAGTAAAGAGATTGCAGATATTATGCTCTTTGGTGGAGAGAGGAGTGTAAATGCCAACGGTATAGGGGTGATAAAGGGGGATGCAGATGGCGATTACAGGATAGACCTAGACGACGCATACATAACCCTTAACTACTACGTAGGTAAGACTACACTGAATAATGACGAGAAGAGACTGGACATGGACAACAACGGAATAATCGACTACATGGATGTTATTAAGATAATGGAGATGGCAGAGTCCTAAAAAATTCTCTTTTCCTTTTTTAACTAGCTACATGTCTCACATTCACCAACTTCCCCTTTTCCGCTCTTTTCATCTCGGAGCCATTTAGTACAGCTCTCCCCACCCCCACCACCTCATCTTCATAGAAGATTACCACCTCGTCCCTTACCGAGATATTCTCGTCACAATCCACAAAACCTGGAGGGAATAGGGACCCCTTTTTAACCTTGAAATTGACCTCCACCCAGTTAACCCTCCCAAGTAACTTACCACCCTGGTAAGTTAGGACGTAGAGACCAGTCTCTGGATTTATGGAGCATATCTGGATAAGCCTCCCATCTCTTTTTATAAAGAACTTTTTAACCTCTCCCTTAACTATCACATCCTCCGGGATGAAGTTCTTTCCAAACTGGAACTTAGAAAGCTCCCTGTAGTTGTGAAGGATCTGCATCCTCCTTAGCTTTTTTAAGTCCCCCTCTTTTAGCCCATAGCTCTCCTTTAACTCCCTAAGTGTATCTCTCAAGGCCTTTAGGGACTCCGGGGATAGGGGGTTACCCCTGGAGGTTACTATAAGGTCTCCGTACTTCTCACAGGTGTCCCTCACTATCTCCAGGTAGTGGTCAGGTAGGTGGGCCACTATCTTTAGATGTTGAAACTTCTCCCTACCCCTCTTTAACAGGTTGTCCAACTCCCTGTTTATAAACTCCACCTCCTCGAGAGACCATCTACCTGTAACTGGTATATCGTAATTTACCACGCCCTCAAGGGCCCTTGGAACTATGGCGTAGGGGGAGGTGATAACAACCTCCTCAACTGGGAGACCACTGGATTTTATGGCGCTAATAAAGTATCTGTGGGATTTAGACCTTGAGTAGGGTTTCTTGGAGGAACAGGGTAGTAGAACCAGAGTATCTGTAAATAACTCGTAGTTCCTCGCCCTCTCTATGTACTTCCTTACCTCAGGTATTTCAGTCTCATCTATTGTAACGATTATCTTCCTCCCTTTGGACAGTGGGATATTCCTAAGATCTGGCTCATACCTCCTGTAGTTTGCCCGGAGATAGGGATCTGATACTGTAGTCTCCTCCACTAGGTTTCTTAGCATTCCCTCCCTTATACAGTACCTTGTCTCCATGAGTACCTGGGAGATAACCTCTATATTGTGGTTCACTATCTCCTCCCTATCCCCCTCCCTCAGTATCATCCTGTTCTTTGTAAAGTAGTATCCAAGGGAACCGAAGTAGTAGGCAGAGGAGTAGTCAAAGTAATCCACACCTAGATATACCAGTAGGGGTATCTCCCATGGTAGGGCAGTTGGAAAGTATATGGCACTGTTTGGAGATATGGATGATCTTATCCTCCCTATCAGTTCCACCAGTTCTTTCCTCTTTATCAGCCTTCTACCATCTCCTATTACCACTAGATCAGGTTTGTTCCTTAATAGTGGGTCCAGTAGGTCCAGGTGTTTTCCCAGGTTAACTATAAGATATCTAAGGGTACAGTCCTCCAATTCAAGGATACCCTGGAGCTTCTCCCTGTTTATACCTAGTAGAAGCTCTGTCAACTCCTTTGGAGAGTCAAAGGGTATCTTTAAGAGGGGAGGTTTAATACCCTCCAGTATATCACTGTCTAGTATCTTTGGGGTGTATCCACTCCTTTCCCCATAGCTCTCCTTACACATCCTACCTATATCGTAGTGAAGAGGCTCTAACATGCTATCCCTTCTTATCATTATAAATATTCAAATCTTTAATATAAACTATGAATACCTTTATCCGGTGAAAGGATGCACCATGTGAGAATAAACAATGGACATAACACCTGTGATATTTACATCTTAGGTACAGCTCATGTCTCAGAGGAGAGTATAAGGGAGGTTGAGGAGGCTATAAAGGAGATAGATCCTGATCTAATAGCGGTGGAGTTAGACAGTGAGAGGTTTCTAGCCCTTGTAAATGGAGAGGAGGATAAAGACCTAAAGAGTATAAACATATTGGAGGTATTAAAAAGTGGAGATATTGGATTGTTTCTACTTCACACAGTTCTAGCAGGTTTTCAGAGAGAGATAGGGGAGAGGTTCAACGTTAAACCAGGTAGTGAGATGAAGAGGGCTATAGAGTTGGCCAAGTTGTATAAAAAACCTCTCTATCTCATCGATAGGCCTGTAGATGTTACACTTAGACGTGCATTAAACAGTATGCCACTGAAGGAGAAGTTGAAACTACTCCTTAACCTATTTGATGAAGGGGAGGAGATTGCCAAATTGGACAGGAAAACCATAAGGGAGATGGTAGATAACGCCCAGGAGTTAGTTGAGATACTGAAACATCTATCCCCTACTCTCTATAGGGTCTTTGTAGATGAAAGGGACAGATATATGGCAAAGAATATCTTTGATACAAGTATTGGAAGGGAGAAGATACTAGTTGTAGTTGGGGCAGGTCATGTTAAGGGGATAGTGGACTACCTGAAAAAACTCGAGAAGGGGGAGATAGAGATCGATCTCAATGAACTTATGGAGGTGAAGAAGGGGAGGAACTACTGGAAAATAGTGTTCTCAATGGTTTTAATTGGGATCCTAATTTACGGGATATACACACTTTCCTCCAACCCTGAGGTGTTGAAGAGATTTACCATAGAGTGGATACTGGTAAATGGTACCCTCTCTGCACTGGGAGTGATCCTGGCAAGGGGGAAGTTACCCTCTGTTATCACCGCCTTTCTTGTAGCACCTATAACCTCCCTAATACCTGTTATTGGAGCAGGTTATATAGTAGGGTTGGTGGAGTTAAAGTGTAGGGGTATATCCCTAGAGGATATCCAACATTTACTTAGATGTGAGGGATTGAGGGACTTGCTGGATAACAAGGTTATGAGGGTGTTGATGGTGGCAGCCCTCTCAAGCCTTGGAAGTGCAATAGGTACCTTTTACTTTATACCTAGGTTCCTAGGATTTTAAAATATGAGTAGTTTCTTCTCCTACCATCTCTATTTGTTTATTTCTACTGGTAGGTGTTAGGCCTAACACCTTATATATTTCCTTTAGTCTCCTTACATCTATCTGTCCTGGAGCAGAGGATTTTCCATCCATGGAGGCAAAGGTTAGTATGCTTCCAAAGTAGGTTCCCAGAATCCTTGTTAATTTACCCTTCTCCCCCATTCCTATACCTATTACCTTTCCCTCAAACTGTTTTGTTACCCTGAGGATATTTAGGACATCTTCTTTACTATTTGCCATGGTGGCAAATTTACCAATATCCCCTATTCCAAGTTCCCTATTTACTATATTTACCAATGTGTTGTAGGGAGGCGTTTTCTCAAAGTCATGGTAGGAGATAATAATCCTAGTCTTTGAACCTGTATCCTCTCTAAAATCAACAAGTTCCTTATTTCTCTTCTCCTTCAACTCCACATCTATGTACTTTACATTGTTCTCAATAGCCACCTTGTATAACTCTATCCTTCTGTCGTAACTACCTCTATATTTACCCCCTTCCCAGTGAGCCCTTATGGTGATAATAGAGGGGTAGTTGGCCATCTCTACAATGTCCTCCTCTCTGATCTCTTTGAAATGATCCACTAAAAACTCTACAATATCTGCAACCTCCAAGGCCCTCTCTGCACTTCTCAAGGCATCCTTGATGTTGTCCTCCACTATGGGAACACATATCATAACTTTCCCTCTTTTTAAGCTCTTCCTAATTGCCTCCCTAATCAATTTTTATCAGTA
>DQVW01000041.1 GCA_015661555.1 Methanothermococcus okinawensis | reverse complement strand
CTCTTTTATACACTCTACACACTCCCCTATGGCCTTCTCCAGTATCTCTTCTCCAAGTTTTCTATCTATCTTAACACCCTCCCTCTCTACAACCTTCGCATCCCTGTCTATCAACCTGTTACTCTTCCTGGCCTCCTTCAACCCCACCATCCCTATCTCAGGATATTTACTGGGATGATGCTCTTTTATCTTATCCTCCCTTGCAATACCTATAACACTTCCAAGGGACACCTCCTCACTAGCTGCATGGATAAAGGTAAAGTTCTTCATTACTATTTTTAGCTTAAGTTCCCTCTCTAGATCACCTAGGTATTTAGAGATAAGGGTATTACCCCCATGGCAGTTCACTATCAACACCTTTTTAACACCTAACCTCTTACTCCAGGAGAGTACAAACCTTAGGTACTCTACAACCTCCTCAGCTTTGTTGTGGATACCATGTTTTACATAGGGATACTCTGTTGAAGGTAGTACAACTCCTAGGAATTTGGCACCTGTCCTCAGGGAGGCCATCAACCCTATATAGGACGCTATCTTTGCATCTGTGTCTATGGGTAGTACAGGGCCGTGATTTTCCAGGAAGGAACCTAGCGCTATTATCCCTATCTCATGTACCCTCTCATCTAGTATATTTCCCGCCTCCACTCTCAATCTCAAACTATCCCTCACCCACTATTATCAGGGCATCACCGGCGCATCCCCCCTTACCCTCCTCCCTTACAATGAGGGGATTTATATCTATCTCCCTTATCTCAGGGTACAACTCCATAATCACTCCAAGTCTCACCATGGTATCCACTACAAAGTCTATATCCCTCCTTGGACGTCCCCTTATACCCTCCAACACCTTGTAGGATTTTAACTCCTTTAGAGTATCAAGGGCGTATTCCCTTGTAATGGGATGGATTGCAAAGGAGACATCCTTCATCACCTCTACAAATATCCCTCCTAAACCCACCATAATCACTGGACCAAATATCCTATCCCTCCTCCCTCCAAGGATAAGTTCCATCCCCTGGATATACTCCTCAACAAGCACCCCATCTATTCCATCCTCAATACCCCTCTCCCTTAGATACCTTTTACCCCTCTCCATGATCCTCTGGAAGGCCTCCCTTACATCCTCAGGTTTTACCACTACACAGCCAATATCAGACTTGTGAGGTATATACCTAGAGCATATCTTCATTACAACCTCTCCCAGGATACTGCTGTAGTACTCAGCCTCCTCTGGTGTCTTTGCCAGGTATCCTCTAGGCACCT
Organism: Methanothermococcus okinawensis; assembly: GCA_015661555.1. GTDB lineage: Archaea > AGJL01 > Methanococci > Methanococcales > Methanococcaceae > Methanofervidicoccus > Methanofervidicoccus okinawensis_B. The sequence goes on along the minus strand of DQVW01000041.1, from coordinate 27,889 downwards.
CTATACCGTGAAGTTTTAAGAATCTCTTTGAGTTGTACTCGTTGGGATTACTTAGAAGTTCCCTTATAGTTTCTAAGTTTCTCTCCTTAACCTCTATCAGTTGGGATCTTACATCCTCCAGGTATTCGTCCCTCTCCTCCCCTATCTTCATAGTACTGTACCTGTGGGAAAGGGAGAGTACCTTGACACCATTCTCCGGCGATATATAGGCAGGGACTCCATTTTTCCTTAGATAACTCTTTGACCCCCTTATAGATATTCCTCCAACGAAGGAGGCCACTATCACTTTAGGTAATCCCCTCCTTTCAATCTCTCTCTTTATATCTATTATTACCTCTGCAACCTCCAGGGGTCTTGTCATCTCCTGGGGTGTTAATATTACAAGTATACCATCTATATTTTTATCCTGGAGAAGAGCCTCTAGGGCATTCCTGTACCTTGAGGGATCTGCATCTCCTACGAGATCCAGGGGATTGGATATGGAGGATGTATCTGGAAGGTACCTCCTTAACCTCTCCACTGTAGAGGGCTCAAAGTTAGGGAGGGTTAAGTTGTACCTTCTACAGCTGTCTGCAGCCAATACACCAAAACCTCCTGCATTTGTTACAACTCCTAACCTATTTCCTCTCATTGGACCCTGGGTGGAGAGGAGGTGCATCAGATCCACCAACTCCTCGAAGGTCTCCACTGTAATAACTCCTCCCTTTTTAAATACTGCGTTGTAAACCTGGATATCTCCTGCCAAACTCCCAGTATGGGAGGAGATAGCCCTTGCCCCCTCTTCAGACCTTCCACCTTTAAGTGCTATTACAGGTTTAACCTTGGCTAACTCCCTTGTACTCTCAATAAACCTTCTATCCTTTATACTCTCTATGTAGAGTGCAACTACCTGGGTGGTGTCATCCCCTTTAAGATACTCCAGTATATCACTCTCCTGTACATCCACCTTATTCCCTAGACTTACTATTTTGGAGAATCCTAGATTTAATAGGGGGGCAATATCCAGGAGGGCAGTTATCAGCGCTCCACTTTGAGATATAAAGGTAATGTTACCCTCTGCAAAATACGCCCGACTGAAGGATGCATTTAACCTGTTGTACATGTTTATTATGCCTAGACAGTTTGGCCCAATTACCCTTATCTTATACCTTCTGGCAATGGCCTTTACCTCCTCCTCCAGGTGGTAGTTACCTACCTCGGAGAAACCTGCCGAGATAATAACAGCCCCCTTTACACCTTTCTCTCCACACTCCTTTAACACCTTCGGTACGTACTTCGCAGGTACTACTATCACTGCCAGATCTATCTCCTCCTCTGGAACCTCCAATATGGACTTATAGCACTTAAAACCTAGTACCTCACTGTACTTGGGATTTACAGGGTATACCCTTTTATCAGGGTTGTACTCCACAAAGGCCTTTAAATTCTTCATCACTGCATAGCCTACTTTCCCCCTGGTATTGGAGGCACCGATTACTGCAACAGAATCTGGATTGAAGATACTCTCCAGCATAACCATCCCTAAGCATTTATATTAAACCCCCTCTCTATAAAAAATATTTCAAAAATTTAAAGGAGGTAAAATATGAGAGAGGTGTTGGAGAAGATCCAGGGATTTTTCGAGAGATATAAGCATCTGAAGTTACTTCTCATACTTCTCCTTATTGGATTGATAAGTTTCCAACTTAGGGCTCAACCTGCAGATATGGGATTCACTGACAACGAACTTTTAAAGAAGGTGTTCTCCGATGAAAATGGTAGGATGTACCTTGTGGCTATAGATCCCTACTACTACCTGAGACTTACAGAGAACTACTACAGACATGGACATCTAGGGGAGACTTTAAAGTATATAGATGGAAAGTGGGTACCTTACGATACCTGTCAGTACGCCCCTCCTGGCCATCCCATCACGAGACCTGTACCTGCAATAACCTATGCAACAATTGCAGTGTATAATATATGGCACTCCCTAGACCCTACAGTTACCCTTATGAATGCAGCCTTCTGGGTACCACCTCTTCTAAGTATCCTTCTGGGAATACCTGTGTTCTTTATAATTAGAAGGGTTACTAGAAGTAACATTGCTGGAATTGTAGGGGCACTGATTATGATCTCCACACCTGCACTTCTCTATAAAACCTCTGCAGGTTTTGCAGATACCCCTATCTTCGAGATACTACCTATACTCTTCATAGTATGGTTTATCATGGAGGCGCTTCACAACCAGAGAGATCTAAAGTCGTCTCTCCTATACACCATCTTGGCAACCCTTACAATGGCCCTAGCTCCAAGGATGTGGGCAGGTTGGTGGTATGGATACTACGTGGTAGCGGTCTTTTTAATACTCTACCTGCTATACACCCTCGTGATAAGTAGATACAGGGATAAGATACCCCTCCCACTTCAGGTAGAGGATGTAAAGACCCTGCTACCTATAGCAGCTATTTTCATCCTTGGAAGTGCACTCCTCATATCCCTACTCTACGGTGTAAATGTCTTCATGGAAGGTATCCTATCACCCTTTGAATTTATCAGGATAAAGGAGGTTACTAAGGTTACAGGTTGGCCTAACGTATATACCACTGTAGCTGAACTTCAGACTCCATCACTGGAGGAGATTGTAAATGGAGCACTAGGTAACCCCTTCCTATTTATCCTGGGGGTTTTGGGAATACTTACCTCCTTTATCTCCATGAGATATGAGAGGGAGGGTATCAGGATAGACCTTAAGTACGCCCTCCTCCTTACAATATGGCTTGTTGCAACATTCTATGCTGCTACAAAGGGGGTAAGATTTATAGGCTTAATGGTACCCCCACTCTGTATAGGTATTGGTATACTGGTAGGGCAGCTGATAAACCTTATAAAGAGAAGAGAGGATGAACTGATAGAGTGGATACTCTATCCAACAGTGGTAATACTCTTCCTCTTTACACTCTATAAGACCTTCCCAAAGATACCAAAGATTATACTCCCTACAACCTATGTCCCAGTTGTCGCCTATGGATTCCTCCTTGTCCTCCTAGTACTTGCCTTCTACAAAACAGTAGATATAGTACTCTCCTCCAACAGGGTTAAGGAGGTTATGGCCATACTTCTGGCACTGTCCCTAGTTCTACCCTCCTTAGCCAGTGCAGTACCCTTCTATACAGTACCAACATTTAACAACGGGTGGAAAGAGGGCCTGGATTGGATAAAATATGAGACACCAAATAACACAGTGATTACCTGCTGGTGGGACAACGGGCACATCTACGCCTGGGCTACAAGAAAGATGGTAACCTTTGACGGAGGGTCCCAGAACTCCCCAAGGGCCTACTGGGTAGGTAGGGCCTTTGCCACCTCTAACGAAAACCTCTCAGTAGGTATAATAAGGATGTTGGCTACAAGTGGGGATAAGGCCTTTGAAAGGAGAGGTATCCTGATGAACTATACACACAACAACGTATCTAAGACTGTTAAGATACTCAACGAGATACTGCCCCTAAGTAGAAGTGAGGCCTACAGGATACTCACTGAGAGATACCATCTTAGTGAGAGGGATGCAAGAACACTTCTAAATTACACCCATCCAGAAGATCCCAACCCAGATTACCTTATAACCTACAACAGGATGACCGACATAGCCCCAGTCTGGAGTATGTTTGGCTTCTGGGATTTTGACCTACCTCCAGAAACCCCCAACTACGAGAGGGAGAAGGGTTTCTATGTGAGGCTACCTGGAGGAGATGGACTCTATGTTAACAGATCCCTTGTAGTAAGGGTGCCCATTGAAGTCAGTGACAACTACATGGTGGTAAACTTTATAGTGGTAAAAAATAACACCCTCTACAGCTCCGATGTAGTATATGATTTAAATAGAAATGTGGTTATAGATGAGAGGACAACAGGATTCCACAAGGTTGTTGTAAAAGAGGGTGATAGACTATACCAGAGGGTGTTTAATGAGAATGGTACCTACAGCTTAATTGTGAGATTGGAACCTGTTAACAATGAAACCTACATGGCGTACGCCTGGATATCCACCAGGAATTTAGAGGACAGTGTATATACAAAACTTCACTTCCTAGATGCCAGTGGATTGAAACATATTAAACTGGTTAAAGCCTCCTGGGATCCTACAAGTCCAGGGGTACAGCCAGGATTTAAGATATACAAGGTGGATTATGGGAAGGATTATTTAAATTAAAATTTTTAGTGTGATACTATGGCTAGAAGGAATGAAGATAGAGGGTTGGCCACAAGTGCAGGATTGATTAGATACATGGATGTTGACATCTCCAAGATAAAGGTATCTCCTGAAAAGGTAATTGGAATTACCATCTCAATTATAATTCTCGAGGTTATTCTAAACTACGGTATCTTTATTTAAAATCTAGGTGGTGATAGAGGGATGAGATTTGGAGAGTACGGGGGACAGTACGTTCCAGAGGTACTTAAACCTCCCCTAAAAGAGCTGGAAAGGGCGTATAAGAAGTACAGGGATGACCCTGAGTTCAGGGAGGAACTTGACTACTATCTAAAGAACTACGCCGGTAGGGAGACCCCCCTCTACTTTGCAAGGAATCTTACAGAGAAGATAGGAGGGGCTAAGATATACCTAAAGAGGGAGGATCTACTACTTGGAGGTGCCCACAAGATAAACAACAGTATAGGTCAGGCTCTCCTGGCGAAGAAGATGGGTAAAACAAGACTGATAGCAGAGACTGGGGCAGGGGAACATGGACTCTCTACCGCCATGGCTGGGGCACTTTTCAAGATGAAAACTCGAATATACATGGGGACTGTAGATATGGAGAGGCAGAGGTTAAATGTTTACAAGATGAAACTTCACGGGGCAGAGGTGTATCCAGTAGACTCTGGTTCAAAGACTTTAAAGGATGCTATCAATGAGGCCCTGAGGGACTGGGTGGAGACCTTCGAGTATACCCACTATCTCATAGGTTCTGTAGTGGGACCCCACCCCTATCCCACCATGGTTAGGGACTTTCAATCTGTTATAGGGAGGGAGGCTAAGAGACAGATACTGGAGATAGAGGGGAGACTCCCTGACTGTATTGTGGCCTGTGTTGGAGGGGGTAGCAACGCCATAGGTATCTTCCACGAATTTTTAGACTACAGAGAGGTTAGACTAATTGGGGTTGAGGCCGCTGGAGAGGGTTTAGACACCGATAGGCATGCCGCCACCTTACTTAGAGGTAGGAAGGGTATACTTCATGGCATGTACTCCTACTTCCTTCAAGATGAGGATGGACAGATTAGAACTACCCACAGCATCTCTGCAGGGCTGGATTATCCAGGAGTAGGGCCTGAACATGCCTATCTCAAGGATATTGGTAGGGTGGAGTACGTGGGAGTAACAGATAGGGAGGCCTTAAATGCCTTCCTGGAACTCTCTAGAGTTGAGGGGATAATCCCAGCCCTTGAATCCTCCCACGCCCTGGCCTATGCAATGAAGATAGCGAAGGAGATGGACAAAGATGAGATTATCATAGTAAATCTCTCAGGTAGGGGGGATAAGGACCTACATACAGTAATGAAGTATTTAGGGGAGTGATTACATGGATAAGAAGCTAGTTAGCTTTATAGTTGCAGGGGATCCCAATATAGAGGCTACACTGAGGTTTATGAGAGCCCTCAGTAAGTACTCAGATATAATAGAGTTGGGCATACCCTTCAGTGATCCCATGGCAGATGGGGAGACCATTCAGAAGGCGAATGTGAGGGCGTTAAAGGGTGGGATGAAAGTTTCAAAGGTATTTGATATTATAAGGGAGTTCAGGAGATACTCTAGCACCCCTGTAGTTGTAATGACCTACTACAACCCAGTATTTAACATGGGGGTGGAGAACTTTGTTAGAAGGTTGAAGGAGGTAGGAGGTAATGGCTTAATAGTGGTAGATCTACCTGTGGAGGAGGCTGGGGATTACCTCTCCATCTGTAGAAGGTATAACATAGGTACAGTATTTCTTGCAGCTCCAAATACCCCAGAGGAGAGACTGAGGGAGATAGACAGGGCGTGCTCCCTCTTTCTCTATCTCGTTTCACTCTACGGTACTACAGGGGTTAGGGAGGACATCTCCAACCTGGCAATTAACTTTTTAAAGAGGGCTAAAAAGATATGTAAGAATCCCATCTATGTTGGTTTTGGAATATCCAGGAAGGAACATGCCAGGAGATTTATCGAGGCTGGAGCAGATGGGGTTGTTGTAGGAAGTGCCTATGTAAAGATAATTGAGAGATATGGAGACTCTGAAGAAACTGTAAGAAAACTTGAGGAGAAATGTAAGGAGTTAAAAGAGGGTGTTTTAGAGGGGAGTAAAAATACTCTTTTAAGGAGGTAGTTATGAAAATTTACAGAAGAAAGTTCCAATATGTGGACCCTATAAAGTTATACAGTGTATTAAGGGAGGAGGGGAGGTATCCCTTTATATTGGAGTCCAGGGACAAGCACCCCTCAAAGGCAAGGTATACCTACATCTCTGCCGATCCAGAGTTTGTTGTAAAGATTAAGAGGGATACAAGGATAGACAACACCAGGGTCTCTAAGGAGAGTAACCCCTTCAAAGGTCTAAAGGAGGTATACCTCCAGGAGATAGGGGATAAAGTACCCTCCAATGTGGATACAAATGAGAGGTTTATAGGGGGCTTTTTAGGGTATATAGCCTACGACGCCATACATAACTATATAGGAGGAGATATCCAGGAGGCCTCAGTCTTTGGATACTACAGGAGTGTCTTTGTATACGACCATATACTAAACAGGTACTACTACCTCACACTGAATAACTCGGAGGAGGAGATGAGGAGGGCTGAGAGGATAGTTGAGAGGGCGAGAAATAGAGAGGTTCAGGAGGAGTTTGGGGGTTCAGAGATATTAGGTTGTGATGCAGGGAGGGAGGAGTATATAGAGATGGTAAAGAGGGCCAAGGAGTACATATACGATGGAGATGCCTTTCAGATAGTTATATCCCGGGAGTATAACTTAAAAAGTGATCTCTCACCCTTTCAGATATACAGGAATCTCAGGAATGTAAGTCCAAGTCCATATATGTTCTTCCTAGAGTTTGAAAAGAAGATTTTAGGGGCCTCCCCTGAAACTATGGCCTCGGTGGAGAGGGACACACTTAAGATAAACCCCATTGCAGGGACTATAAACGTTGGAAGGACTGAGGAGGAAACGAAGAGACTTGCAGAGAAACTTCTCCAGGATGAGAAGGAGAGAGCTGAACATGTGATGCTCGTAGACTTGGCAAGGAATGACGTTAGAAAGGTTTCAAAACCTGGATCTGTTAAATTGAAGAGGTTCTTTGAGGTAGTTAGGTACAGCCATGTACAACATATAGAGAGTGAGGTTGTTGGAGAGTTAAGGGAGGATATTACCATCTTCGACGGGATAGAGGCTGCCTTCCCAGCAGGTACCTTAACTGGAGCACCTAAGTACAGGGCCATGGAGATAATAGACACCCTGGAGAAATCTAGGAGAAGGGTATATGGAGGGGCCGTAGGTTACTTCTCCCTGAACAACTATGGAGATACTGCAATTGCCATAAGGATGGCCGAGATAGAGAGAGATAACCTTATAAGGGTTAGGGCAGGGGCAGGGATAGTGGCAGATTCCATACCGGAGAAGGAGTACATAGAGACTGAGAGGAAGATGGCTGCAATGATGAGTACCCTGAAGGTTAAGAAGTAACGGTGAAAGGATGATACTTATCATAGATAACAGGGACTCCTTTGTATGGAATCTGGTAGAGTACGCCTCCATCTACGAAAGTGTAGAGGTGGTGCCAAACACCATAACCTTGGAGGAGGTTAGGGAGATAGACCCCTCTGGTATCATCATATCTCCAGGTCCTGGAAGTCCAGAGAAAAAGAGGGATGTTGAGAACTGTCCAGAGATTGTAAGGAGTGTAAACATCCCCATACTAGGTGTCTGTCTGGGACATCAGATCATCGCCTATACCTTTGGAGGAAAGGTGGGAAAGGTACGCCCTGTCCATGGTAAGGCCTCTCCAATAAAACATGATGGAAAGGGTATATTTAAAGGTGTGAAGAACCCCTTTATGGGAGGGCGATATCACTCTCTAGCGGTATTGAAGGTACCTAGGGACTTTGAGATCAGTGCCGTTACCCTAGGGGAGGAGAAGATAATAATGGGAATAAGACATAGATATAGACCTATTGAGGGGGTACAGTTTCACCCTGAAAGTGTACTTACAGAGTGGGAGAGTAAAGAGGGTTTAAAGATGGTTAAGAATTTTGTGGATATGGCCAGGAGATGGAGAGATAGAAGGTGAGTAAAATGGAGGAGTACAGGAGAAAGAGGTATACCCTTGAGGATCTTATATCCCTGGCAAAGGAGATAAAAGATGAAAAACTAAGAGAGAAAGTTATAGAATTCCTAAAGAATCCCTTTCCAACACATAGGGATATTGAGGATACAAACATCTCCATAGAGGACTCACCTGCAAGTATAAGGTGGCATCACAAGTACAGGGGAGGTTTAATTGAACATACCATAGCTACAACGAAGATTGCTTTAAAGATAGCTGAAGCCCTTGAGGAGGTTTACGGTCTAGATATTAACAGGGATGTACTGATAGCTGGGGCACTACTTCACGACATCATGAAGCCCTTTAACTACATAGAGGATAGTGAAGGTGAGGGATACGATCACATTCCAAAGTTCCACCTTGAGCATCTCACCTTGGCAGTGGCAGAACTCTACAAGAGAGATTTCCCTATAGAGGTTATAAAGTTGGTAGCCTCTCACCATGGAGAGTATGGATCTATGAAACCTGATACTATAGAGGCCTGGATACTCCACTATGCAGACACTATAGATGCATCCCTAAATGACATCGCCATTAGAATATGCCAGGCTAGGGCTAAGGACATAGGTATAGAAGAGGGGGAGATATACAACCTCTTTACACCCTTAAAGATATACGAGATAAGGGCTAAAGAGGGTAGAGACAAGTTAAAGGAGAAGTTAAGTGAGATATTTAAGGTAGAGGAGGAGGAAGAGGAGGAATAGTTTATGATAAAAACTGTAGTAGGTAGTTATCCAGTGGTTACAAGGGAGCCTAAGCATCTTTGGGAAAAGATACTGGACATCCTTGGTCTCTATGACAGGTACAAATACGCCATTGAGAGGGCTGTAAAGGATCAGTTAAGGGCAGGTATAGACATTGTAAGTGATGGGCAGGTAAGGGGGGATATGGTAGAGATATTTGTAAATGGCCTCTACGGTTTCCAGGGTAAGAGGGTTGTGGGAAAGATTGAGTTCCTTGAGCCTATCACCTTAAAGGATATAAAATTTGTGAGGAGGATATTAAGTAAGTACCCAGGAGATAAGGGGGTTAAAGGAATAATAACAGGTCCCTGTACTATTGCAGCATCTGTAAAGGTGGAGGATTACTACAGTGACAACAGGGATGAAACCCTAATATACGATCTGGCAAATGCATTGAAGAGGGAGGCAGAGTCTATTCAGGACTACGTCTCCATGATACAGATAGATGAGCCTATACTCTCCACAGGTCTCTACGATTTAGACACTGCAAGAAGGGCCATTAAAAGGATATGTGAAAATATCAAGGTACCTGTAGTACTACATGTTTGTGGCGATGTCACAGAGATCTCTCAGGAGTTGAACACCTTCAACGTAGATATCCTGGATCATGAATTTGCATCCAACAGGAAAAACCTAGATATACTGGAAGGTATTAGTAAGAGGGTAGGTTTTGGATGTATAAATACCAGGGTAAAGTGGGTGGAATCTGTTGAGGATGTTAAGGACCTACTACATGAGGCCCTGGAGATTCTAAGGAATAACCCCCTATTCTCAGATGTGAAAGGTAAGGAGGATTTACTGGAGAGATTGGAGAGGTATATGGTGGTGGATCCAGACTGTGGTATGAGACCTCTACCTGTGGATGTAGCCTATAAGAAGTTAAAGGTTATGGTTAAAGCCTCAGAGGAATTTGAGAGGGAGTTAAGGGAGAGAGTATGAAGGCCTACGAGAGACTTCTTCTAAGTATAGAATCTGGCAAGTTTCCAGAGGTATTTAAAAGGGTGTTGCTGGAACTTGACATACCTCTAAAGGAGTTCTCTGAAATGTCTGGAATCCCCTACGGTACCCTCCACAAGATAATGCAGGGGGGAGACTTTAGAGTGTCTACCCTTAGAAAAATAGTGGAGACAGTAAAGGAGTTTGAGTTAAGGGGGGAGATAGACAGGATAGCAGTTATTGCGGCAAGACCCTCCCTAAACAATATAAAAACCAGAGTGTTTAAAGTTCGAGATAAGAAGTACATACTAGAGGAGTATCCTGCAAACTCCCTTGAGGACTGTATAGTTGCCGCCATCCAGGCAGAGAGAGAGGGAGTCAAGGCTATAATATGTGCACCTATAGTAAGTTCCAGTATAGAGAAGGTAGTGAGAATACCAGTTGCAGTTGTAATACCTGAAAAGGATGCCTTTATGAAGGCCCTTGAAGTTGTAGTAAGTAAGATATAATCTCTGGGATAGGATGCCTAAAAAGGTGGTAGTGGGAGGTACCTTCGACATCCTTCACAGGGGTCATAAGGAACTTTTAAAGTATGCCTCCCAACTTGGAGAACTCTATGTGGGTATAACCTCAGATAGGTTTGCAAAAACCTACAAATCTCACACTGTAAATCCCCTCAGTGTTAGATTGAAGAATTTAAGGGATTTTCTAGATACCCTAAATATACCCTATCACATAGTGGTAATAGATGATCCCTACGGAGATGCTACAGTTAAGGACTACGACATCATAGTAGTGACCAGGGAGACTGAGGAAAACGCCAGGAAGATAAATGAGATAAGAATAAGGAACAACTTGAAACCTTTAAAAATAGTGGTTTTTGACTATGTATTAGGTGAAGATAGAAAACCAATATCTACAACGAGGATAAGGAGAGGGGAGATCGATACAGAGGGGAGGCTTTTAAAAAGGTCACCTGGTGAATAGATGGAGGTAATGGCTGTAATAGTCTCCCTTATCTTCATAGGCTATATCTCAAGATACCTGGGGGTACTGAGGGAGGAGGATAGATCTGTACTTAACAAGGTAGTAGTCTATATCTCCATGCCCTCAACGGTCTTCCTAACTATACTAAAAAATGTATCTCCAAAGGAGTTGGCCCTATTTATAAAACTACCTATTTTAATCTTTCTTATCTTTACTATCTGCGGTGTTATAGGCTATATCCTTGGTAGATGCCTTAAGTTAGAGGGAAAATCTATAGGGGGGTTGATACTAGTCTGTGCCCTGGGAAATACTGGCTTCTTAGGTTACCCTGTTATCTACGGTTTCTACGGTGACCCTGGCCTTGTAAGGGCCATATTCTGTGACATGGGAAGTGTCATTGCCAGTCTACTAATAGGTACCTTCGTAGGTGTAACCTTTGGAGAGGGTAAGGAGGAGAAAAATACATCCCTCTACATCTTAAAAGAACTTCTAAAGTTCCCCCCCTTCCTTGCATGTATCCTCAGTATCCTATGTGTAACCCTCGGTATCGGGATTAAAGATATCCCGGCCTTTCTAGTGGATACCTTGAATTACCTCTCTAAAGCTACTGTACCTCTAATAATGATTTCTCTGGGATTGTCACTGTCCCCAGGTTCTACATATACTATTAAGTACGGTATCCTGGCACTTCTAGTTAGATCAGGGGTTGCACCACTTCTAGCACTTCTCCTCTCCCTCCTATTCTCTATAGAGGGGTTGGAGAGGAAGGTGTTAATCCTTCAATCTGCAATGCCCTCTGCAATGATGTCCCTTGTCTTCTCCCTCCTCTACAGACTGGATGTTAAGTTGGTAGCCTCGGCATGCTTTATAACAACCATCTCCTCCCTGGTAATTCTACCTATGTTAAAGAAGATTCTAGGCTAAGGGTTAACATGTTCAACAAGGTACTAATAAGATATGGAGAGATAGGGATTAAATCCAGAGGGACTAGGAGGAGATTTGAGGAGATCCTTAAGAATAACATTAAGTTAGCCCTTAAGAGATACGAGATAGAGGGAAATATAAGAACACTTCATAGAAGGCTACTTCTAGAGGTAGATGATAGCAACCTAGAGAGGGTTGTCTCTATCTTAGAGAAGATACCTGGTATTGTATCCTTTAGCCCCGTTGTAGAGTGTAACCTAGATCTGGAAGAGATTGAGAGAACAGCCCTAGAGGTTTTTCTCAGAAGGGTTAGAGAGTTGGGAAGGGATACTGTAACCTTCAGGGTAAAAACCCAGAGGGTTAAGAAGAACTTTCCCTTAACCTCTGTGGAGGTAAACAGGTACATTGGGGAGCGTATACTTAAGTACTTTCAGGGGGCTGGACCTGGAAATATCACCCTTAAGGTGGACCTAAAGAACCCTGAGATAACCCTTGGAATAGAGATTATAGATAGGGCCTATGTATTTACAGAGGTGTTTAGAGGGGTAGGAGGTCTACCTGTCAACAGTCAGGGGAAGGTTTTAGTACTACTCTCCGATGGAATTGACAGTCCAGTTGCAGCATTCCTCATGATGAAGAGGGGTTGTGGCACTGTACTCCTCCATCTAAAGATCAGTGAGGAGGGGTTGGAAAAGGTTGAAAAGATATACCAGGTACTTAGGGATTACGATCCAACTTCAAAACTTCTAGTCTTTGATTACAGGGGGATTCTAAAGGCCATAAGGGAATTGCTGGAGGAGATAGGTGAGGAGAGATATACCTGTATAGTGTGTAAGAGAATTATGTTAAAAATAGCCCAGGAGTATGCAAAGAGGTTTGGCTGTGAAGGTATTACAACTGGAGATAATATAGGACAGGTTGCATCCCAGACCTTGAGGAATATCTATGTAATCAGTGAGGGTATCTCCTACCCTGTGTTCCGCCCCCTTATTGGATTGGATAAGGTAGAGATAGTGGATATTGCAAAGAGGATAGGGACCTACAACATCTCCACAAGTAAGGAGTTAAGATGCTTTGCAGTACCTAGGTATCCTGTAACTAGAGGGGATGTGGAGAAAGCCAGGGAGTTAGAGAGGTATGTCCTGGAGAGAATTGGAGATATACTATCTAATAAACCTCTGAAGTAATCTCTTTATCCTGTCTAGAATACCCTCTCTATATACATCTTCGATCCTATGGATATCCACGTAGGAGCCTACGATCTTGAGGGCCAACTCCATATGAGCCAGTGCAGCGGGAGACTTAGGGGCATACTCTATAACACTCATCCTCTTCAAGGTGGCACTTCTTATATTTTCATCCTCGGGGATTGTACAGATAACCTTCTCCTCAATTATCATCTCTATCTCTTCAACACCCATCTCTCCAAAGTCCCTTCCAGTTCTGTTTAGAACCACCCCTAATATAGGGGTCCCAGCCATCATACTACTCTGTTTTATCTTAAGTCCATCTGAGATAGAGAATAACTCTGGGGTTAGAACGATAAGTACCTTATCTGCAACTGCTAGGTGAATTGCCATGTCCCTGTTTAACCCTGCAGGGGCATCTATAAGTACGTAGTCGTAATCATCTGCAACCTCCGATATAACCTCTGGAAAAAGATCTAAATCTGACTTTCTATACCCCTCGATAGAGAGACTTGTTGGGAGTACATCTACCCCACTTTCATGTCTATATATGGCCTCTCTGACCTCACATTCACCTGCTAGAACCTCATGGAGAGAGGGTCTCTTCTTTTCAAGGTTGAATATAATACCTAAGTTGGCCATGGAGATATCTCCATCTACCAGGAGGACCTTCTTCCCAATCTTGGAAAGTGCCACCCCCAGATTTGCAGTTACAGTGGTTTTTCCCACACCCCCCTTTCCAGAGGCTATGGTAATAATCATAAACCTATCACCTGGAGAGTTCAACAGTTCCCACTCTGAAGAGAGCCCTTACAGGTATTCCATCTATCTCCTCCATACCACTTTTGTCTATTACCACTATGGCACCTCGAGGATCCCCTATACTCTTTACATAGTTGACAGTCTCCCTGATAGTATTTCCAGAGGTTATTACGTCGTCTACTACTACTATCCTTCTACCCTTAATACTCTGGTAGTTATGACCTATGAACCCTCGAGTTTTATCCCTACCCTGGAGATGCTTTTTTGGTATGTATATGGAAAAATCCCTATTTAACTCCTCGGCTATCAAGGTACCTAAGGGTATCCCCCCTGTAGATATACCTAGCACCACATCGAAGTCTATATCACTTAGCATATCACACATAATGGAGGTAATACATTTCAACCTCTTTGGGGAGATCTTTATATTATCCCAGTTGACAAAGATATCCACTCTCTTCTCTACCTCCTCAGATTCCTTTAGAAGCCTCTCCCCATTTAGTACCAAGTAGAGGGCAGTATCCACAGAGATATTTAACTCCTCTGCAATATCTACAGCTGTAAGTCCAGCATCCCTAAGTTCAAGTACCCTCTTTATTAAACTCTTCTTCATAGTTACACCCTTTAACTTTTACTTAGTAATTCTACTATCCTCCTCTCTATTTCCTCTTTAGGTCTGTTGGTTATGTTAGCCAACCCCTCTGCAAAGATGGTGGCGTACTTAAGTATATACTTCCTCTTCTTCTCCTCCTCCATCTCCCTCCTTATTCTAGCCAGGTACTTCTCAAGCTCCCTTGCACATATCATGAGGGATTGTCTAATTTCGTTGTATATCTCTTCGTTCTCCTCGGGGCCACAGGCAATAGCCTGCTTTCCAGCAGAGGTATAGGGTATATGGGTGGAGATGAGATTTACAAATACTGTTAGAGGCACCTCCTCCTCATTTTTAAGACCGTATCTCCTCCAGTTTATACTCTTTACAGCGTTGGTTATACCACAACCTGAGGCGTCGAAGAGTAGGGGTACGTGATTTGCAAACCTCATTATCTCCATCTTTCTAGTACCCTCAGACTCCCTCCCTGCATTTCCACCGTAGGCCAGAGCTACCTCTACTGCAAAGGGGATTCCTCCCCTGTAGGTCTTAGGCTTCCTAGTTATGGCCTTTACAAATTGAGGTTTAAGAGCAGCCTTCAGGGATTTTTCAATGTTTTCTGCACCTATAGGTCTCAGTCCGGTGGTGGAAGGTGCTATAAACTCCATATCCTGAAGTGCCCTTACTATCAACTCTGCATCCTCCCAGGTCATCTCCTTTGGAGGTTTATCCAGGAGTTCCTCTATCTCTTTTCTAAGTTTTTTCAACTCCTCCTCAGATACCATGCCCCTGTCCTTCAGGGCCTCGATAAACTCCCTAGGTTTTCTGGTGATCTCCCTAAGTTTTTTCTTCAACTCCTCCATTGTGGAGGCACTTAGATAGTTCCTCTCTGCAAAATCTATAAAGCTCTCAGGCCTCTTCTTAAAGTGTCTCTTAACCTCTTTCAGTTTTTCCTCACTTAACTTCTCTATGAGGTATTCCATAATAAGGTACTTCAAATAGTAGTTTTTCAACTGGGATAAGCTCTCTGGCAAGGCGTTTATTATGCTCTTAACCTCTTCAATCTCCTTTTTATCTAGATATTCAGAGAACTTCTTTAGGTACTTCTCTATATCCACTTTGAGGTAGCACTTCACTATCAAGTTCCAGAGTTCACTTCCCCTGTACTTCTCCAATATTTTGTCCCTGAGAATATAGTCCTGAAGTTCCTTAACCCTCTGAGGGGTCACCCTGGAGAGTTCCCTAACTAGCATAGTGGAGATCTTCTTCGCCCTAGTCCTCCGGGATATATAGAGAAGTTCATCTGGGGTTATACCGTAGGGGTGGGGTTTTATCTCCTCTGGACGTGCAGGGATCTTGTCAACGGTCCTCTCAAATACAATGGTCTCCTCTGGATCTACAAGGGTTATCCTGGCGTGGGGTGTAGATAGACTTATCCTCCTAAGGTACTCGTAGGGCCCCTGCTCCCTCCTACTGTAGGTAACCTCTTTAAATTCTCCCTCTACTCTCGTACCTCTCCAACGCCCTTTTTTAACCTTGTGGGAAAGCACCTCCCCCTCATTCTTTTCAATGTTCATCTTAACCTCCATGATGTGGATCTTCCCATCTCCAGTGGAGGTTGTTATCTTTAAAGGTTTTCCAGTGGTTACCTGGGCAAATAGTAGTACCCCTGCAGCTCCAATACCCTGCTGTCCTCGAGATTGAACAAAACGGTGCATCTTGGAACCTGCCAACATCTTACCAAATACCTTAGGTACAAACTCTGGGGGTATACCAGGTCCGTTGTCCTCTACAGCAACTTTGTAGTGGTCTGTTCCCAGTTTTTTAATCTCCACCTTGATATCAGGTAGTATTTCAGCCTCCTCACAGGCATCTAAGGCGTTAGTTACTAACTCGTGAACAATGGTAGTCATACTTCTTAGTTTACCACTGTATCCTAGCATATGTCTGTTCTTCCTGAAAAATTCAGAGATGGAATGCTCCCTAAACTCCTCAAATATAGAACTCTTATCCCCCATAATTTCACCGGGAGTTATCAAACCTTTAATAAAAAAATAGAGGATGATAAAAGTTAGATAAAAAGAGAAAAAATAGTCAGTTGTTTACTTACCCTGTCTTCTGTTAGCCTTTATACTTGGTCTAACCTTCTCTGCTCCCTTACCCTTATTCCTCAGTCCTCTACCCTTCTTACCTGCCGAAGTTAACCCCCTAAATACCCTACCCTTATGTTTTCCAGTACATAACCAGTTGTACCTAGGATCACTTTTGATAGATGGATGGTGGGGATCTACAAGAATTACCTCGTACCATTTGTACTTTCCATCCTCACCAACCCAGTAGGAGTTCAAAACCTCCATGTTTGGATACCTTCTAGCAGCTCTCTCCTCTGCTATCCTCTGTATAGATTTACCCATGGTTATTTTATTAACCCCTAGGGTTGCAGGTTTCTTGGAACCTTTAGGTCTTGGCTTCCTTAATCCACCTCTTCTCACCCTAACCCTAACTACGATAATCCCCTGTTTTGCAGTATACCCCAGGTTTCTGGCCCTGTCCAATCTTGTAGGTCTCTCTATCCTTACAACTGCAGGTTCCCTTCTCCACTGCTGCATCCTTTCCCTTAACAGCTCCCTAACGTAGGATTCCCCTGGAACCTTCCAAGCCTCCTGAATATACTTGTATATACCCATAGCTATCCCTTTTAAGTGTTTTAATTCTAAATAAAAAAATAAGTGGTTTTAGATAGTGACCTATGGTATATTAACTTAACGGTAAAAAAACTTAATCCTCCCTTTTCTCCTTCTTATCTACGCCTACCACATAACTTACATCGTCCTTTTTATATATCCTGAGGACGTCACCCTCTTCAATGTCCTTAAATATGTTGTTGTACTCGTATACCTCGTAGCTACTGTCGTCCATTGCTATGACAGTCTCAGGTGAGACGGAGATAACTGTAGCTGTGGGACACTCCTCCCACTTTTTCAGAAGTCTAGTCTCCTTCTCGGCAGTACTCCAGGGAACAGGTATCTTCTCCCCCCTCTCTGTTATATCCTCCAGGTATAGCTTATCCTCCTTTATGGAGACTACCTTGTAAACCTTATCCCTGTACTCCACTATATCTCCAACCTTATACTCAGGTATTCTTACAACTATGGTGATCCTGTAGAGGTTCTTACCACTGTTCTTGTCAACTCCAACTAACTTGGCAGTTTCCTTTATCTTTCCCCCATATTTGGCCTTTATACTTGAGGCTATGTTTCTCGCCCCACCCATGGAGCCTATCTGATAGTCCAGTCCCTCCTTCTTAGGTATAAACTTGGAGATGAAGGCCATCCTGTCTTTCTTCAATCTTTTTTCAACCTCCTTCCTTACAAATCTATCTAACTCCTCCTTCTCTTCCTCAGTTAGAGGCCTGTTCATGGCCCTTACCTGGAGGGTGGCCTCGTAGTAGTTGGACATATACCTGGAGCACCTTGGACACTGAACCATCTGTAGACGTACTGTTACCTCCTTCTCCATAGTCCTCTCCCTATCCTCCCCTGGTAACCTCCCCCTCCCAATTACCTTAACAGGTATCTCCACCTTTGTCCTCTTACCCCCAGGCATTTGCCTTGGCTCCTGGGGTATTATCTCCACCTGGATATTTTTATGAGCCTTCTTTATGTTGTCCTTTGTGGCGTAGTAGGCAATCTCCTCCAGTATGGAGTAGAGGTCTTCACCCCTTGGATCCTGCCAGGTCCTTCTCTTGTAGGAGCCACACATGTGGCATACTTCTATCCTTATCTCCTCAGGTATATGGAAGAGTGGGTATACCTGGGCGTAGCACTCCCTACATAACCCCTCTATCAACTCACCCTCGTAACCACACCTGTAGCAGAATCCCTTCATACTCCCACCTAGGGGAAAAGATTAGATCAACTTAATGGGTTTTATAGCTCCACAGGCCATGCACTTAAGGAAGTGGAGTCTACCCTCTTTAATAATCTTGGTATCTGGCTTTCCACACTCATCACAAAGTACGTACTCCTCTATGAACTCCCTGATCTTACTGTTAATAAGGTAGTTGCTAAACTTACCCTGGAGTATTAACCTCTGTCCCTCTACATTCCCGGCAGTACCTAACTCCCTCATTATATACTTTGCAAAGAACTGTATATCCCTGTTTATTACCTTGGCAATGTCCCTGAAGTTCTTTATTACAGTCCTGTTACCCTCTACAATACTTTCTGCAGGTGGTACCTCAAACCTTATGTCTTTAAATACCTCCTCAGGTAGTTGGCTAAATGCCCTCTTAAGTAGTGTCTCGTAATCGTAGTAAATCTTATACTCTCCCATTTTATCACCTAGATTCAATCCCTTCTCCATCTTACTATATAAATATAATGCTGTAAAAAAGTGTTCTTATTAGAATGTTAAGAGGTGGAAAGTTGAGGGAGATTATCCTTAAATACGTACTTCAAAGTGCTATTTTAAAAGGTGGTAAACCTCATCCCAAGGGGGTTATGGGAAAGATAATGGCAGATCATCCCCATCTTAGAGGTAGGGCTAAAGAGGTATACAACCTGATACTCGAGGTATCTAAGGAAGTTGAATCTATGTCCCTGGAGGAGCAGAGGAGAATGTTGGAGGAGATAGCCCCAGAGATGTTAACTGAGGAAGGTGGGGAGAGGAAGAGGGAGTTAGCACTGAGGAATGTAAGGGGTAATGTAGTTATGAGGTTTGCCCCAAATCCCTCTGGTCCTCTTCACCTGGGCCACAGTAGGGCGGCGGTACTTAACGACTACTTCGTAAAGAAGTACGGGGGAAAATTCATACTGAGACTGGAGGATACAGACCCTAAGAGGGTACTCCCAGAGGCCTACGAGATGATAGAGGAGGATCTGGAGTGGCTGAATATAGAGGTGGGGGAGAAGGTTATACAGTCTGAAAGGATGGAGATATACTACCATCACTGTGAGAGGCTAATTGAGATGGGACATGCCTACGTATGCCAGTGTGACCCTGAAGAGTTCAGGAGACTTAAGAACCAGGGTATACCCTGTAGATGTAGGGAGAGATCTGTGGAGGAGAATCTGGAACTCTGGGAGAGGATGTTGGATAACAGTTTAGAGGGGGCTGTAGTTAGGTTGAAGACCGATATAAAACATAAAAACCCCTCTGTCAGGGACTTTCCAATATTTAGAATGGAGGATACCCCCCATCCTAGAACTGGAGACAGGTATATAGTCTATCCCCTTATGAACTTCTCAGTTCCAGTTGACGATCACCTACTGGGGATAACCCATGTTCTAAGGGGAAAGGATCACATAGTCAATACAGAGAAGCAGAGGTATATCTTCCAGTACTTCCAGTGGGAGATGCCTGAGTATATACACTACGGTATCTTAAAGATAGAGGGAACAGTCCTAAGTACCTCCAAGATGTACCAGGGTATACTTAAGGGGGAGTACAGGGGATGGGACGATCCAAGGTTGGGAACCCTTAGGGCCCTTAGAAGGAGGGGTATAAGACCTGAGGCCATCTACAGATCCATGTTGGAGATTGGTATAAAACCTGCAGATGTAAAATACTCCTGGGAAAACCTCTACGCCATAAACAGGGAGATAGTGGATAAGGATGCAAAGAGGTTCTTCTTCGTGGAGAATCCCAAGAGGTTGAAGGTGTTGGGAGCAGAACCTAAGACGGTGTATCTGAGGATGCATCCAGATAGGGATCTAGGTACCAGGGAACTTCCCTTTGAGGGGGAGGTCTACATCTCAGACGACCTGGAGGTCAACAAGATGTACAGGTTGATGGAGTTGTGCAACATAGTTGTGGAGAAGATAGAGGGGGATGTAGTATACGCCAGGTATCACAGTGAGGATTTCAGAATACTTAGGAGAAAGAGGGGGAAGATAATACACTGGGTACCAGTTAAGGATGCTGTAAAAACAGTGGTAGTGGATACAGAGGGTAGGGAGCGCCCTGGATTTGCAGAGAAGGACTTTAGAAAGGTAGATGTAGATGAGATAGTCCAATTTGAGAGGTATGGATTTGCAAGGGTAGATGAAAAAAGGGAGAATGGGGAGTTGGAGATCATCTGCTACTTTGCCCACAAGTAATCTATCTTAGATGGATACAATCCCCAACACTGATATACCTTATACCCTCCAGGGTGGAGAGGTATATGCCCCCGTAGTCTATCTTGAAGGCTGTCCCTATGACCTCCTCCTTTGGCGTTATTACTTTAACGTATCTACCTAGGGTTTTTGAGTATCTCCCATATTTTTTTAGGATCTCCTCATCCTCTAGATGGAAGTTGTCTCTAAATCTATTTAGAAATTTATGGAGGATCTCAAATCTGTTATACTCTCTTTTACAAAGTTCCCTTAGAGAGGTGGCCCTATCCCTTAGATCCTCTGGGATGGGGTTGTTAATGTTTATACCTATGCCCAAGACCACAAATCTGTGATCCCAGTTTATCTCGGAGAGAATGCCACATATCTTTTTATCCCCAACCAAAACATCGTTGGGAAACTTTATACCCAGAGATTCCCTAAGTTCCTCTGGAAGGTAGTCTATCAAGGTCTCATATACAGAGATGGAGCCTATAAAGTTTAATCTACCAGTACTTCCACTATCTTTTAAGTCTAATAGTAGGGAAAAATAGAGTCCACCGTAGTTGGAGTGCCATCTCCTTCCAAGCCTCCCCACTCCAGCACTTTGGACATCTGCAACAACAACTAGATTCCTCCTTCCCTCTTTCCCCAGCCTGTAACAGTATTTATTTGTAGAGTCTATCTTCCTTAGATGGATAATTTTCAGGTCCATAACAATCAGAAAAAAGAGATATGGTGCTCCAGTCGGGATTTGAACCCGAGTCGCGGGCTCGAAAGGCCCGCATGATTGGCCGGGCTACACCACTGGAGCAATGTTAAATGATTATAAAAAAAGTAATGGCGGACCCGGGGGGATTTGAACCCCCGACCCCCGGCTTAGAAGGCCGGTGCCGTATCCAGGCTAGGCCACGGGCCCATAAAAACACTTCGAAAGCATACATTAGAATAGCAATTCTCCTATATATACTTTTCGGTATCTTAGGTAGTATACTTGGAGTTCAGAGTTACATAGTCATGTCCTAGATCGCAGCCGTAGGAGGTGTTTTCATACTCCCCCATCTTTAAATCCACAATTATTTTCACCTTCTTCCCCCTCATAATCTCCCTAGCCACCTTCAACTCCTCCCCCTCCTCATCCACAGGATCTCCATCCTTAACTAAATAGACCTCCCTTCTGTAATCAGATATTGCGATATCCATAACCCTCATATCCATCTCCGCCCCACTGTATCCCACTGCAGCAGCTATTCTTCCCCAGTTTGGATCTCCACCGTAGAGTGCTGTCTTTACAAGGAGAGACCTAACAACACTCTTTGAGGCCTTGATTGCATCCTCCTTTGAGGCGCAACCTTTAACCACAACCTCCATCATCCTTGTACTTCCCTCCCCATCCATCACTATCATCTTGGCCAACTCCCTACATAGGTAGTGGAGGGCCTCTTTAAACAGATCTGGACACTCCTCATATCTAACGCCACTTTCACCATTTGCAAGGATAAATACAGTATCGTTGGTACTTGTGTCTCCATCTACAACGGTGTTGTTAAAGGTCTCATCTACAGCATCCTGAAGTACCACACTTAATTCCTCAGGGTCTATCTTGATATCTGTTGTAATAAAGGAGAGCATAGTTGCATGGAGCATATTAGGTGCTATCATTCCAGCCCCCTTTGCAGTACCTCCTATCCTCACCTTTTTACCCCCTACCTCAAACTCCAGGGCTAGGGTTTTTGGAAACCTGTCTGTGGTAAGTATGGAGAGGGCGAAGTTATGATTACTACTCTCCCTCTTCAACCTTCTACATGTCTCCTCTATACCAGAGAGTATTATGTCCATGGGCATCTTCCTTCCAATAACTCCAGTGGAGGCTATTAGGATGGAATCCTCTGGGATATTTAGTAGTTCTGCAGTTTTGGATATCATCCTCTTTCCATCTTCGTAACCATTCTTGGTAAAGCAGTTGGCGTTCCCACTGTTAACCACTATACACCTTAATCTATCCCTGTTCCTCTTCAACACCTCCTTGGATATTACAACAGAGTGGGCAACAACTTTGTTTGTGGTAAAGGTCCCTGCTCCAGTACAGTTTTTCTCGGAGTATACTATACCCACCCCATACTTTCCCTTCCTCCAGCCGTTTGCCCTGAAACCCTTAGGGGCTGCGACACCGTTATCTATTACTTTGAAGTCCATATTTTCACCTCATGAAAGAAGATTAAGTTAAACTGAAGTTAGTGGAGTTAGAGTTCTGTGATGACTGTCTCATATTTTCCCTTGTTATTATTTTAACAATGTGAGGTTGTATCATTTCTCCTTCTCCCTTTTCTATCTCTCTGTAGGTAACTGTTTTAACGGGTATACTGGACACTACTTTATCTTCTTCTACCACTTTAGAGATTTTTTTACCCTTGGAAAATTTACTTAGAGACTTTAGTCCCTTAACACAACCACTAATTGATACCATTCCTACAATTAAAAAAAGTATCAAACCTAGACTTACCAGTTTTTTATTCATATATTTCCACCCTTTTATCGGATTCCTCTCCTCCGCATTTACCATCATGGAAGCCTTTTTAGTCTCAATACCTGGCAGTACTCTAAGAATATTTATAAATATGATAATCATGATAAAAATAGCTTTTGTTTTAAGTGGTGTATTGCCATGATAGCCCTTAGATCTCCCTCCAGGATACACATTGGACTTATAGACCTTAACGGCAGTCTAGGTAGGGTGGATGGAGGATTGGGTATCGCTCTGGATTACCCCAACTTCTACATTGAGGGTAGAGAGAGTTCAGAGATCGAGATAGAGATAGGATGTAAGGGGATTCAGGAGGACACCTTAAGTAGTATAAGGGATAGGTTGTATCAGGTGTCTAGAAGAGTGCTAGACTACATAGGAGAGGAGGGCATCTATATTAAGGTGAGGGATACCATCCCCCTACACAGTGGGTTGGGAAGTGGTACCCAGATGGCACTCTCCACAGGTATGTTGATATCCAAGGTATACAACAGGGATCTAGATGTTAAAACCTTGGCCAGTATTACAGGTAGAGGTGGAACCTCTGGAATAGGTGTCTATGCCTTTGAGAGAGGGGGCTTCATAGTAGATGGAGGACATACCTTTGGGAGGGGTAAAGATAAAGAGGTATTTGCCCCTTCCTCCGCCTCGAAAAATGTAAGGGTACCTCCCCTGATATTTAGACATGACTTCAACTGGGAGGTTGTACTTACTATACCTAGGGGGGAGAACATCCACGGTGATAGGGAGGTGGATATCTTTAGGAGGTACTGCCCCATATCCCTGGAGGAGACCCAGAGGATATGTCACATAGTCCTTATGAAGATGTTACCTGCCATAGTTGAGGGGGATATTAAGTCCTTCGGTGAAGGTATCAACAGACTTCAGTACTTAGGGTTTAAAAGGGTAGAGTTGGAACTTCAGAGGGAGATAGTTAGAGAGCTTCTAAGGGAACTCCAGAAGGTAAGCTACAGTGGACTCTCCAGTTTCGGACCTACCCTCTACTCCATCTGTGAGGGTAGAGAGGATGTTAAAAAAGTAGTGGAAACTTCCAGGGAGTTCTTTGATAAAAGAGGTATAGAAGGGGAGATAATAGTTACTAGGGGGAATAACCAGGGCTATATTTTGAAGTCATAATTACAAACATCTAGTTTTTCTCATGTCCCTCTCTATCTTGTCTATCTCCTCTCCGTATCTCCTTCCTATGGTCTCCATAATATCCAGTATTCTCTTTTCCCCAGTATCTATCCCCAAGTCCTCCAGGGAGGAGGTTTTAACGTAGGGTGGTGTACCCTCCCTGGAGATGTTTATACCTAGGTGTATCTTTCCAGAGGATATACCTCTCGAGGCTATAGATACTGACAACTTACCTTCACCGTAGTAGAGGTCGTCACCCCTTCTTAATATCCTCCTCCCAGAGATCTCCTCCAATACCTCCCTGGCTACAAGTACTAGAAGTCTCTGTCTTAAATAGGTCATCTTTAGATCTGGGTTGTCAAAGTGTTCAACGATAAAGTTCATAGCATCTGAAGAGGTTATAAGTACATCCCCCCTAAAACCCTCCTCCTTCACATCCTTTAGATCCTTCATATTCTCCAGGGGCACCTCTATCTCCCCTCTAAATGCTACGATACTGTCCCTCTGGATGTTGTATCTTTCAAAGGCCCAGAGGGGCTCCAGCTCCTTCCCTGTATATTTCATCCTCCTCTCTTCCACTATCACCGAGATGCTGTCCAGATGTAGTATCTTCATCTCCTTCACCAAAAGAGGTTACTTCTTAAACTTTATGAAATCTCCCAGGGTGAGATCCTTACCTCCTCCACTACTAAACTCCTCGCTCCCTTCCTCGTAGAGACTTATCTTCAACTCCTTTTCCAACCTCCTTATATACTTCTCCTCAGGTTCCAACTGACCACTTTCAATTTTTTGAAGTGTAGATACCCTTATACCCACTTTACGTGCCAACTCCTCAACACTTAAACCCCTCTTTATCCGAGCCTCCCTTATAACTTCCCCGTAGTCCTCAACTAGGGTTTTTATTGTATCGAATACATCCCTCTTAGGCCTGTATATCTTTCTACCTCCAGTGCCTCTTGGAGTACTCTTCTTTCCAAATCCTGGTTTTCTCAGGGATGTCTTTGGAGCTACACCGTACTTGGCACAGTTGCTACATACCAGCATCTCCACCCCTTCTACCCTTACAGGTATAAGTTTCTCTACCCTCCTACCACATAGTTCACACTGCATGGGACCACCCTCAAACTGTATTAATAAACTATATATATCCTAACACCCCATATAACACTATCTGTTATCATATTTATCGAATCAGGAGGTAATGGTTATGGTATTTCCAACTTATGAGAATGAGGATGTTGGAGAGAAGAAGAATCCTGTAAAAGAATTTGAGAAGACCTATATTGCAGAGTTGGAGAGTAAGCTATTAAAATTGGAACTGGAGAACAAGAACCTTCAACGGGAGAATGTTCAATTGAAGAAGGAGAATGAGATACTGAAGAGGGAGTTGGATAAACTTAGAATACCTCCTCTGATACTGGGAACTGTAACTGATAGGGTAGGGAAGAGAAAGGCTGTTGTAAAGAGTTCCACTGGACCAAGTTTCCTTGTAAACATCTCCCAGTTTGTAGATGAGGAGGAGATTGTACCTGGTGCTAGGGTCTGTCTAAATCAGCAGACCCTGGTTATCGTAGATGTACTTCCAAGGGAGAAGGACTACAGAGCCCTGGCTATGGAGGTAGATGAGAGGCCAAATGTATCCTTTAAAGACATCGGCGGTCTAGATGAGCAGATAAGAGAGATCAGGGAGGTTGTTGAACTTCCACTGACCCATCCAGAACTCTTTGAAAAGGTAGGTATAGAACCTCCTAAGGGAGTACTACTCTACGGACCACCTGGAACAGGTAAGACCCTCCTTGCAAAGGCTGTTGCCCATGAGACCAATGCAACCTTTATCAGGATAGTGGGATCAGAGCTTGTTAAAAAGTTCATAGGAGAGGGGGCTAAACTTGTAAAGGATGTATTTAAACTGGCTAAGGAGAAGGCACCTTCCATCATCTTCATAGACGAGATAGATGCCATAGCAAGTAAGAGAACAGAGGCTCTTACAGGGGGGGACAGGGAGGTCCAGAGAACCCTTATGCAACTTCTCGCTGAAATGGATGGATTTGACTCCAGGGGAGATGTAAAGGTCATCGCCGCCACCAACAGGTTGGATATATTAGACCCTGCAATCCTGAGACCTGGTAGATTCGATAGGATAATAGAGGTACCACCTCCAGGAGAGGAGGGTAGACTGGAGATCCTGAAGATACATACGAGAAATATGAACCTGGCTAAGGATGTGGACCTGGCTAAGATAGCCAAGATGACAGAGGGATTCGTAGGTGCAGATCTGAAGGCTGTATGTACAGAGGCTGGTATGTTTGCCATTAGGGATAACAGGGATTACGTCACAATGGAGGACTTCATAAAGGCCGTGGAGAAGATAAAGAATAAGAAGAGTAGTGGTACAACTACTCCAGCACTTAACGTAATGTACGGCTAATTTTTCTCTCTTTTTTTATAATAGTTGGGAGGGGATCATGAGGATTGGGATAGTTGGAGGGGGATTAGGAGGGTTGTTAGCTGGTGCATTACTCTCTAGAGAGAACGACGTAGTTATCTATGAAAAGTTACCCTATCTAGGTGGGAGGTTTACCAATATCCCCTATAAAGGTTATCAACTTAGCACTGGAGCTCTCCATATGATACCCCATGGAGCAGATGGTTATCTGGCACAGTTACTATCTAGGGCTGGTTGTAAGGTAACTATTGTAAACTCCAACCCAGATGGCCTGTTTAGAGTAGGTAATAGGGATTATAGATATAGGGAGTTGTTTAACCTTGTGGGATGGAAGGATAAAATAAGGTGTCTAAAGAAGGCCACCAACTTGAAACTAGGTAGGGTGGACAGAAATATCTCTTTTGGAGAGTTCCTAGAGGATGTACCATTGGCGTTGAAGGTGGGAAACTCCTTCACTGGCTGGGCCTTGAGTATGGATGCCTACAGTGTTTCCATGGACGAGATTGTTGAGATTGCTAAAAACTACCACAGGTTTGGAGGTCCTGGAGTACCAATAGGGGGTTGTAAAAAAGTAGTAGATGAACTCTCAAGGGTTATAGTAGAGAATGGGGGTAGGATATTTACAGGTTGTAAGGTTGAGAGGATAGAGGTAGAGGAGGATAGAGGGTACATCTACACAGAGGAGGATTGTTCAGAGTTCCACCTAATTATAAGCAACCTCTCTCCTAGACTTACAGAGAAGATATCCAATGTAAAGGTAATAAGGGATAGAGAACCTATACCCTCTAGAGGTATAAAGGTATCCATAGGTAGTAGAGAGAAGTTAATAAGGCATAACGGGGTGCTCTTCACCCCAGAGTGTGAGAGGGTATGTGGTTTAAACTGTCCCTCTAACGTAGACAGGTCTCTTGCAAAGGAGGGTTATAACTTAATAATGGCCCATGCCCTCCAGCTTAGAGACAATATAAAAAGAGAGATAGACATAGTGCTGGAGGATATTGAGAGATTATTTGGAAAAGCCAACTACGAGATACTTCACATCCAGACATTTAGGGATGACATCCCAGTAAATCACGCCTCAAGTGGTACAGATGTTGACCCCATAGTAGATGGGAGGCTTTTCCTCGTAGGGGACGGAGCTAAGGGTAAGGGGGGAATAGAGGTGGAAGGTATTGCATTGGGGGTCTCCAAGGTAGTTAAATATATCGAGAATATCT
>DQVW01000083.1 GCA_015661555.1 Methanothermococcus okinawensis | reverse complement strand
TCACGACGAATTTCGTACCTAAACCACTATAACCCCCTGGGTAAAACCCCTAAAAATTCCGAAATCCACACCCCCCTTTCGGAACCCCGGAACCCACCTTCCGGGTACCCCCGAAAAAATTCGTACCTACAACCCTCTTACCCCCAGGATAAAACCCAAAATAATGACGAGATCCGCACCCCTGCGAAAATCTCGCTATGGACTCCTGTCCCAGCACCTTCCGAAATCCGCACCCCCTCAATAACCTATGAAAATTACAATACATAAAAAAATATATGTGGTATAAAGGACATAGAGTAGAAACATAGATTGATATTGCTTATTTGGGGATTGGTATGAGCCTCTTTCCAGAGGGAGATTATAGGAAGTTAGATGAGCTAAGGCTGGTGGCAAGTAGGGTAGTAAGGGATGGTTACGATATAATATATGAACCCTATGAGAAAAGGGTGGAATTATGGAACAGGGTAATGGAAAACTATGAGAAATATAAGGATGGGGAGTGTGGAAGGTTTCTCAAGGATATCGATAATGCCGTCAGGAGGGAATTTGAATGGGCCCTGGCTGTACTGGCCTTTAGTTTCCACTATAACGGAGAGTCCTTTCCAGGTGTCAACAGATATAAACCTAAGGAACTTCAACTTGTGGAGTATATTCTAAAGTATAACGTCTTGGAGATCTGGACAGTTGAGGACATACTGAGAGAGATAAATAAAGCAAATAGAGAGGGTACAGGTGAAATTTTAAACCTTCTCAAGGAGTACTACAACGGTATAGGAAACAAGGTAGAGGAGATAATAAAGGACCATACAGTGAGACTTCCCCTGAGGGACTATGCAAAAACAAAGTGGATGGAATACAAAAATAAAATGGATAAAGCTATATTCCGAGCTATGAGAGAGATAGACTGGTTCAGGGATTTCATAAATGATGTAGACAGTAGGATACAAAAACTTGAGGATGATGTGAACAGACTCCACAACTTCTTAAGAAGGGAGAGGGAAAAACTTGAGGAGGAATTGAAAAGAGAGAAAGAGTTAGAAAGGTCAAAAATTGAGGAGTTGAAGAGGAGGTTTGAAAGTGAGAAGGAAAGAATAAAGATGGAAATTGAAAGGGAGAAGAATAGAGAACTCCAGGAGAGATTAAAGAGGGAAGTAGAATCCATTGAAAGGGAGTACAGGGAGATGATTGAAAAGTTAAATAAAAAGATAGAGGCTTTAGAATCTGAGAAAAAGGAGCTAAGGGATATCTTAGCTAAGATAAAAAGTGGTGAAGGAGAAGGTACAAGGTTTGTAAAGGCAGAGAGTGCCCTATCATATGAGGAGTGGTTTATAGGGAGACTGGAAAAGAGGTTAGAGGAGTTGAAGAAGAAGGGTATTGTTATAGGGAATAAGACCTTTAAGGTAGAGGCTATTGAGGAGATATCTTCACCAGGGGAGATTCCAAATATCCCCAGAAACAGGGAAATAAAAGCAATCCTCTCTGAGAAAAAACTCCTTCCCATTGGTAGAAGAACCAAGATAATGTTAAAGGGAATATTTTTAGCAAACAGGGAGAATTACAAAAGAATGGGTTTTGATATCCACCCCCTATCCCTGGGTAAAATTATAGAGGCAATAGAGGAGGGGAAAAAGGAGGATGTTGATAAGGTAGTACTACTGATAGCCTCACCGACAGGGTTTGAGGAGGAGGTAATTAGGTTTGTCAACTCCCAGGACTTTAAAAGAAGATATCTCTCTGAAAAAATTGCCCTTATACTCCTAGATGTAGGAACTGGAGAGATATACTACAACGAGGTGGATGAGTACGCCAGGGTATTTGGACCTCTTATGGATATGGAGTTTGACATGGAGAAGGTTGAAAAGTTGAGGAGGTATATTGATAAGAATCTGCTTACAAAGGACTATGTTACCTGGGAGGAGGCTCTAAAGATAGTGGGCGATGAAAGGATAGTAAACAGGGTATTTGAGGAATACAGGAGGTCTAAAAAGGGAGAAACCACCTATATTAAAGATGTTGGTTATGTTCTAGTTAAAAAATAATAAGGTGAGAATATGGGTTTCTGGGATAGTTTGCTAGGTAGATTTCAGAAGAATCCATTGGAAAAACTGTCTATAAGAGACCTAGAGGGAGAGAGGATAAGATTAAAAAGTAAATTAGACAGGATCAAAAAAGAGATAAAATCTCTGGATAGGCAGAAGAGGCAGTTATTCAAGGAGGGAATAGGTGCCGATACCCTTACAAAGAAGATGCTTGCACAGGATATCAAGAGTATCGAGATGGAGATGAGGTTGAAGTATAGAAGTTTTCAGACATATCAGAAACAATTTAACTTTGTAAACAACCTTCTTATTGTTAAGAAGTATGAGAAGGAGTTGAAGAATATAGGACTGTGGAATAGAATAAAGGATATTCCACCTGAAGTTTTAGAGGCAAAACTAAGTGATATTATACTAGATGGGAAGGAGTTTGATCAGACCGTTGAAAATCTAAATAAAGTCTTTGAAATGAGAATGGATGAGTTTGAGGAGGAAGGTGACGAGGTTGAGAAAAAACTATTCGAGGCATGGGGACAGGTTGAAAGGGGTGAGATGGATAGTGAAGATGTAATAAATAACTTAGACCTAGAGGAGGAGGATAGGGAATTGTTTAAGAGGTTGGAAAAAGAGAGTAAATAATGATATAACCAGGGATAAGATGTTAAGTAAATTGAAAAACCTGTTTTTTAGAAGTAAAAACCCCCTAGATATGCCTATAGAGAAGATAAGGGAGTCTAAGATAAAGCTAGATGTCAAGATTAAAAAGCTAGAGGAAGAGATGAGGGAGATAGATAGAAGTATTACTAAGTTATTTGAAAGGGCTAGAGAGGCGGAGAGTAAAAGTGAGGAGTTAACAATAGCCACGAAGATAAAAACCCTCAGTCAGAGGAAGAAACAACTACAGTACTCCCACGCCCTCCTGAATAAACAACTGAGGTTTATAGACAACCTCCTAATAATAAAGGAGAACGAGGAGATTTTAAAATCTACCCCTCTCTGGAATACCCTTAGATCCATGTCACCCCAGGAGTTGGAGAGGCATTTAATAGAGATGAAGATTGACAGTGAGAATATAATCGAGACCTTGAACATAGCCCTTGGTATAACAGAGGACATGTTAAGTGGCGCATCAGAGGAACATGACAGGGATATCGAGGATATATTAAGTACTATACAGGCCGTTAAAGCGGGGGAGTTGGAAGCTGAAGATGCCAAGACCCTGATATCCAGGGATGAAAAGAAGTTGACAGAGTAAAATACAGGGGGGATATTATTGGAGGTAGATCTATCTGGGGTCCTCCTCAACCAGTTTAAAAAGGCTAAAAAAGAGTATGAAAGGGCAAAGAGGGAAAAAAAGGAAGCTGTTGCCAGGAGGAAGGCGTTGGAATGTGCCAAGCTCTTGAGGGAGATGGCCAGGTACAACAGGTACAACGAGAGGATGTATCTGGAGATGGCTAAAAAGTGGGAGCTGGTAGCAAATAGTATTGAAGAGGTGCTCAACCCCTCCAAGGTTATTAAACCTAAAAAGGCCCAGGAGGAGGTGGAGGAGGACATTAACAAGTTTAAAAGTTTTGTAAAGAACAACCTGATACAGAAGTCCAAGATAAAGTGGGAGGATATAGGGGGATTGAAGGAGGTAAAACAACTTATGATGGAAACCATAGTGATATCGGCACTTCAGAAGCCAGCCTCTATACAACCTTGGAAAGGTATACTCCTATTTGGACCCCCAGGTACTGGGAAGACACTTCTAGCCTCTGCATGTGCAGGAAGTTTAGATGCTACATTTTTTAACGTAAAGGCATCCTCTGTAACAAGTAAGTACTTTGGAGAGTCCTCGAAGATTATAAGTGCCCTCTACGAGGTTGCAAGGGAACTTCATCCCAGTATAGTATTTATAGATGAGATAGATGCCTTAACCATGAAGAGGGGGGAGGGGATCAGTGAGGCTTCCAGGAGGATGCTCTCCACCCTGTTAACGGAGTTAGACGGCTTTCAGGATAAGGGAAGTGGCAGGTTAGTTCTTACCCTGGCGGCAACAAACACACCCTGGGATCTAGATGAGGCTGTACTCTCCAGGTTTCCAAGGAGGATATATATCCCACTACCTGATAAGGAGGCTGCAAAGGAGATTATCAAGATAAACACCAGAGGCCTTAAGTTGAATGTTAACCTAGATGAGATCGCCGAGAGATGTGTAGAGAGGTACTACTCAGGTAGGGATATAAAGAACCTATGTCAGGGGGCTATATGGAGTATGATAAGGGATGTGAATAGGGATCTCTACAAGATGGCTAACCTCCCCTACAGGGAGTTGAGAAAGAGAAAGTTGAAGGTGAGACCTCTAACCGAGGAGGATTTCGAGGAAGGTTTTAAGAAGATAAAGAGTCCCCTAACTAAGAGAGATATTGAAAGATATGAAAAGTGGTGGGAGGAATTTGGAGGATAATAAAAAACCTTAAGGGTAAAAATATGGATATGATATTAGAGTCTTTCACATGTATTTTTAAAGATAGGGATTGGGTAAAAAAGCTTCTTAAGGGAGGAACAATTGGTATAGTACCTCTAATTAATATCTCCTTGTGGGGGCATATGGTAGATGTTATGGAGTCCATATATCAGGGACAGAGAGGTTTACCTGAGTTTAGAATATTTAGCCAGTTCATTAAGGGGCTAAAGATACTTGTTATCTTTTCCATCTACTTTATCTTTGTTTTTATGGTGTTCCTATCCTTACTAATTATAGTCTTTGCAATTTTTCTGACTATCTTTAACATGGATCCTGATGATGATATTGTTGGAGGTGCTGTTTTCATCATTGCCCTTCTAATATCCATGGTGTTGACCCAAGTAACACTTTCACACTATGTTTACACTAAAAAGATACTCTCCATCTTTGATTTTCCCACTATATACAGAGTACTTAAAAAAACATGGATTATTGACATGGTTTTTTACATCCTCTACTTTATCTTCTCTCTAATCTTTCTTGTTATAATAGAGGTAATGGTAGAGATCTCGTCTATCTTTAGCCTTCTAGCTATCTGGTTAAGTGGGGTATTTATTTACTACTCCACGGTAGTATTTGGCCACTTCTCCGCGAGAACATATTTACAGGGAATTGAGGGATCTAAATCCTGGACAGAGGATGTGGAAACATCTAAAGATATTATTCCAGGCTCTCCCAAAGAGGTGTCTGGGGATAAACTGGAGGAGATACTGACAAGGAAATACCTTAAGTTGAAGGAGTATGTGAAAGAGGTTTTAAGAGGGGTAAAAGAGGGGGAGGTAATAAGGAATAAGAGGATAAATGAGCTAATAAAGAGGGAGATAGATACACTTTCGAAGTTGGAGAATCTAGAGGGCTTTAAGATATTTACCATAGATGGAAAACCTGCCCTTGTACATAGAGGGGGGGAGATGGTAATATACACCACCCCTGCTCTCTCCCTAATTAAGGCCAGTAAAAGTCCCCAGTTTGAAAAGATAAAAGATAGAGTACAAAAGATGCACTTTGAGCCTTATAAGAGGGAAAACAGGGTGTTTCTCCGAGGATTTGACTTAGAGGGTAATAGAAAGTTTAGTGACGTCCAACTATTTATCTGGGATTTCAGGGATATAAATATTTTGAAGAGGGAGGTAGAGAGAATTATAAGGGGGATATTGAGAGAGGAGGGGATATCTGAATCCACAAACACCATTCCCGATTTTCCAGAGGAACTCCTGGAAAAGTACATCCCACTTGAGAAGCTTGGAGAGGGTGGTTTTGGAAAGGTATTCAAGGTTAAGAGGAGAGGTGGTACACTACCTCTGGCGGTGAAGGTGCCTAAGTTGGAGGAGAGTGCCAAAAAGTATTTAATGAAGGAGATTGAAGTATGGAGAAATCTCAACCATCCAAATATAGTTAAACTCTACGACGCCTTTCTAGAACCTATCCCCCACATAGAGATGGAGTATGTTGAAGGGTATAAGGTAAATGGAGAGGTGATAAGGGATTTAGAGAGATATAGGAAACCTGTAGATCCCCAGGAGGCTATTAGATTGGTGAAAGAAATTGGAGAGGGTCTTAAACATGCCCATGACAGGGATATAATCCATAGGGACATTAAACCCTCCAACATCCTACTAACTGATAATCTTACACCTAAGATAACAGACTGGGGACTTGCTAAAGTAGGGATGAGATCCACCACTACAACTGTAACAAAGGGGCTGACACTTCTCTACTCGGCCCCTGAACAGATAGACGAAATAGAGTATGGGAAGACAGATAAGAGAACAGATATCTATCAGCTAGGTGTTCTATTCTACGAGTTACTCACTGGAAGGCTGCCCTACGAGGGAATTACTCCAGCCCAGATCTCTTTAAAGATAACAAACCCAAATATAAAACCTATTCCTCCTTCGAAGATAGATCCAAAACTCTCCATATTTGATGGCATCTTTGAGAAACTCCTTGCAAAGAGAAAGGAGGACAGGTACCAATCTATCGATGAATTCCTAGAGGCTCTAAACTCCATAGAGGAGATAGTAAGGGAGAAGGAGAAATTTAAAAATACCCTACATATAACCACTGAAAAATTAAAAATCTCAAGAGATAAAGGGGAGATTGAAAGGCTAACCAGGGAGCTTATCGATGCCTCGGTAAAACTGGCTCTGAACTGTGCAAGGATAAACGACAAGGTAGGTCTTCTAGACACCCTGGAGGTGTTAAGGGGGTATGTAAGATCTGAGGAAAACAGGGAGGAGCTTGAGAGGGCCATATCCTACATTGAACACCTTATAAAAGAGGGGGTACCTATTGGAGAAGATACCCTGGAGAGACTTGAGGTGTTGCTGAACAGGATAAGAAGAGAATACTATTAAAAAGGAGGGGACTATGGAAAACCGCGACTACATGGTCCTAGAGGTGGATAAGGCCTACGGCATATCCCACAGAGGTGGGAGAGCTCATAACGAGGACTACATACTTGTTAAAAAGATCAAGGATGCCTACCTCCTGGCAGTTGCAGATGGTATAGGGGGTCATAACGCGGGAGAGGTTGCATCTAAGATGGCAGTGGATACCTTAGAGGAGTTTATGAGGGAGAGATACAGGGAGGATCTCTCTATTGAGGAGGTGGCGAATCTACTAGAGGAGGCCTATAAGCTAGCCCATGAGAGGATAAAAGAGAACGCTATAGGGGAGAGGGAGGGGATGGGAACAACACTGGTAAGTGCACTTGTAAAGGGAAATAGGTGTGTTGTGGCAAACTGTGGTGACAGTAGAGGGTACTTAATTAGGAAGGGGAAGGTAGTCCAGAGAACTAAGGATCACTCCTTTGTCCAGAGCTTGATAGATATGGATTTGATCTCAGAGGAGGAGGCCATGTTTCACCCTATGAAGAATATCCTCACTGCGGCCTTGGGGTTGGATGAACTCCTGGTAGATACCTATACCTGGGACCTAAAGGAGGGGGATGTAATTCTTCTAAGTTCCGATGGACTTCACGACTACGTGGAGAAGGAGGAGATCCTAAAGGTGGTCAATATGTATGAAAGTCCAAAGGAGATTGCTGAAAAACTGTTAGATATTGCCCTGGAGAAGACAGAGGATAACGTTAGTATTGTGGTATACAGGGAGACTTCTTAATTTTATTTTAGAGTTAAATTTAAATTTTAATGATAGAAAATTTTATCCCTTAGAGTTTCAGGAGGTGCGAAGGTGAAGGATGTTTTAGTAAAGGTTAGGGAGAAGACAGACATCCCAGTCTACGAGAGAAGTGTAGAGAACGTCATAGGTGCAGTTCAGGGCAGTAGCAACATATGGAGGATCGTGGACCTAAGTGAGGAGCCTCTACCCCTAGTTGTTGCAATACTTGAAGTACTTAGAGACCTAGGATACATCCAGTTCAGAGATGGGGTGTTTTTAACAGAGGAGGGGAAGAGGTTCGCCCAGAGATATGGAATAGGTAGAAGGGAGGACTATACCTGCCCCTACTGTAAGGGAAAAACTGTAGATATGGAGGCCTTTAAAGACCTCCTTGAGAGATTTAAAGAGATAGTCAAAAATAGACCTGAACCAAAACACGAGTTTGACCAGGCCTATGTAACACCAGAGACCACTGTGGCAAGGATTGTCTTTATGCATACAAGGGGTGACCTGGAGAACAGGGAGGTCTTTGTCCTAGGAGATGACGACCTGACAAGTATAGCCCTTATGCTCTCAGGGTTGCCAAAGAGGATAGCAGTGCTGGATATTGATCATAGGTTGACAGAGTTTATAGAGAAAACTGCAGAGGAAATTGGTTACAACAACATAGAGATATTTACCTTCGATCTGAGAAAACCTCTACCAGAGTATGCACTTAGAAAGTTTGACACCTTTATTACAGATCCTCCAGAGACTGTAGATGCCATTAGGGCCTTTGTAGGTAGGGGGATCGCCACTTTAAAGGGACCAGGTTGTGCAGGTTACTTTGGAATAACAAGGAGGGAGAGCTCTTTAAACAAGTGGAGGGATATTCAAAAATTACTTTTAAACGAGTTCCAAGTTGTAATAACTGACATAGTGAGGAACTTCAACGAGTATGTAAACTGGGGTTATGAAGAGGAGACCAGGGCCTGGAGACTTATCCCTATAAAGGTTAAACCAACCTACAACTGGTACAAGAGTTACATGTTCAGGATACAGACCCTGGAGGGCTCAAGGGGTTACGAGGAGGAGATTAGGGAGGAGGACATCTACAACGACGAAGAGGCCTCAACCACGTAAAACCCTTTATTTTTTTGGTGGTTTTAATGGTCCCAGAGAGGGCTGTAATTCTCGCCGCAGGTCTTGGAACGAGACTAGGTACATTAACTGAGGAAACTCCCAAGGGTCTTCTAAAAGTTGCCGGTAGAGAGATACTCTACAGGAGTATGAAGATACTTCAAGATTTGGGGGTTAAGGAGTTTATAATTATTACAAATAGGAAGTATGAGAAGAAATTCAGGGAATTTTTAGAGAGAAACAACTTCAAGGCCCAGATAGTAATAAATGAGCATCCTGAGAGGGGCAACGGTTATTCCCTCTACCTAGCTAGGGATAAAGTTAAGGATAGATTTCTACTTTTCATGAGTGACCATATCTATGGAAGGGAATTTCTCCAGGAGGCTGTTAAAGGAGAGGGTCTTATAGTGGATAGGAATCCAAAATACGTAGATATAGAGGAGGCGACGAAGGTTAAAGTTAGGGATAATCACGTCGAGGATATTGGAAAACATCTCAAGGAGTTCCACGGGGTGGATACTGGGTTCTTTGTACTTACACCGGAG
The DNA here is from genome assembly GCA_015661555.1 of Methanothermococcus okinawensis. GTDB lineage: Archaea > AGJL01 > Methanococci > Methanococcales > Methanococcaceae > Methanofervidicoccus > Methanofervidicoccus okinawensis_B. Next base: position 19,239 of record DQVW01000083.1, on the reverse strand, counting down.
ATATTCTCTATCGCTGAAGAGATCCTCTCGGAGAGGGAGGTTATAGAGTTAAGTGACGTTGTTAAAAGGGCTAAACTTAGGGTAACCTTTGTAGATGGGCTTTTCTGGACAGATGTAGATGTGCCTGAAGATATTAAAAAAGCCAGGGATCTTATTGTAAAAACCTCTGTAAAGGGGGTTGGAGATGGTTTCATCTCCAGGTATCTCAATAGGAAGATCTCCACAAGGATAAGTGCCCTCCTAGTTGATCACATATCCCCAAATCAGATAACTGTGATAACCTTCCTACTAGGTATCTTTTCAGCACTACTAAACTTTGTCAGTATCCCTCTGGCAGGAATTATGTATCAGATAAGTTCCATACTTGACGGGGTTGACGGGGAGATTGCACGTGCCAGTATGAGAACCAGTAAATTTGGGGGATACGTGGATTCCATAATGGATAGATACGTGGATTTTACATTTCTCCTTACCCTGGCCTACGTTACCATTAACGAGCCCCTATGGTGGGCTGTAGTGGGAGCTGCCATCTTCGGTTCTGTTATGGTCAGTTACTCAACTGAGTGTTACAGGGCTGTATATGGGAGGAGTATATACGAGGATATTCCCGAGATGAGATACCTTATTGGAAAGAGGGATGAGAGGGCATTTTTAACCATGCTCTTCTGTTTAATTGGAGAGATAAAAGCACTCTTTGCCCTACTGGCAGTATTAACCCATCTTAGGGTGGCCTTGACAGTTTGGCTGGTGTGGAAAAAGAAGGGAAGTTAAGAATTTTCAACCTTCTCTACAAGGAGAAACACACCTTCAATCCCAACGATCTTAACAAGATCTCCTTTTTTTAAAGGCTCTCTACTTCTAATATGCCACTTCTCGTTATCTATGGTGATGAGGGCCTGTCCATTTTCATCTAGGTCCACAGGTAAGACTATAACCCTCCCTATAAACTTCTCAGGTCCTATCTTTATATCCTCCCTTACCCTGTAAACCATGCTCTGTAATATAACCACTGTAATTATCCCTGCAAGTAGGGCAAGAGGTAGTGCCAGAGAGGGGGCAAAGAGCAACATTACACCGTATATAGTTAGAGCTATCCCCACCGCCGGGAAGTAGAGACCAGGCAAAATAGATTCAAGAAGTATAATAAAGAGCCCAAGTAGGATAAAGAGATATCCTATATAGGATCCCATCTCATCACCTTTTAATAGCCCTTCTTAGATCCTGGAAGGTATTTATGTTTGTAAAGACCCTCTTACTCCTATCTATCTCATCCGCAGGTATGTATAGAGGGTTGAGTCTCTGGATGAACTCCCTTAGAGAGAATCCCCTTCTCTTCTTCAGGAGCTCCTCCAAAACCTTTAAAGAGGATCTACTGTAAAGGGAGAAGAGAGGTTCAACATGACCATTCTCATGTCTAGGTACTATGCACTGATGGTTACTAGACTCTGCAGTTCCTATGTATTTAAGTAGATTTTCCAGGGACTCTCTACTTATAAAGGGGGTATCACAGGGAAGTACAAGTATCCAATCCCCCTCTACCACCCTCATGCCAGAGAGTATCCCCACTACAGGCCCTCCCCTGTATACTATATCCCAGGTTACACCCTGTCTATATTTACTAAGTAGGTAGTTTATCCTCTGGATGTCCTCTCTCCCCAGATACTTCATATGTTTAAATACCACCACAAAGGGAATCCCCATCTCCACAAGTACTTTAAGGATAGCCTCGATGAGATAGCCCTCTCCAAACCTTCTAAAGGGCTTCTCACCACCTAGCCTCTTTGCACTGCCACCTGAAAGTACAATTCCTGCGACCCTCATACTATCCCTTTATAAGGAATAAACCCTTAAACTATTAAAAAATAGGGGTGGTACTGTGAAGACAAAGGTTATAGTTCTCTCTGAAGATGCGAGAACCTCTCCCGCAAAGCTCTTCAGGTTCCTTAACTCCCTAGATTACGACATTAAAGTAAAGGAGACATGTTTTGGAGCCTATATAGAGGGGGAGGAGGAGGTTGTTGACAAAGTTGCCAACATCGTTAGAAACTTGGAGAGAAACAAGATCTTCTGTAAAGATAGGGGATTTCCTATATGGGATAAGAGGGTATGTAGGGCTTTCAGGGGAGGAGGTCCTAGGTTTGGATTTCACCAGCTGGAGGCTGAACAGAGAATCTTGGAGTGGGTATCCAAGGGGCTGGAGGAGTTGGAGAGGGGAGATGTAGATGAGGAGGAGATCGAGAGGAGATATAAAAAGATCCTAAGTAGGTATGAGAAGTTAGATGTTGAGAAATTCAGGGAGATAGTGGAGGAGGAGTTATCCAGGATACTATAGGTGTTGTATCTTGGGAAGGGGTAATTCCAAGTATAGAAGAGGTGCAAAGTTCGAGTGGGAACTTAAGAGAATGCTTGAAAGGGAGGGTTTTGCAGTAGTTAGAAGTGCAGGGAGTCATGGGGTAGACCTTATAGCAGGGAGGAGAGGAGAGATCTACGCCTTTGAATGTAAATCCACATCCAAGGAGAGAATATATATCTCAAGGGAGAGTATTCTGAAACTTCTGCTCTTTTCCGAGACCTTTGGAGCAAGACCCTATCTTGCACTAAAGATAAAGAGGGATATTCTCTTTATAGATCCCTACCTTTTAAAGTTGGAGGAGAGAGGATATCCCATAGATTACACCTGGGCTTTCTCCATAGCCTTAAGTTTTAAGGAGTTGGTAGGAAGGGATCAATCATGAGGATAATAGGTAAGATGGGAAATAGGGTGGAAAGTAACTTGGATCTCTCAGAGAGGGAGAGGTTTAAGACCTTTCTAAAGAGGGTGGCAGAGAGGGTGAAGGTATCTGAGGGTGTTGATGCCATAGAGAATATACTTCGATGTATCTACAGGAATGAACCTGTATCTACAAAGAGAATAGGCCAATACACCAAGTTGCCACTACCTGTTGTAAGTAAGGTAAGGAGTATCCTGGAGAGAAGCAGGATACTGAAAAGGGATGAAAGGGGGGCCAAGTATACAGAGTATGGAAGGAAACTAGTAGAGGATAATCTGGGATTTAAGATGAAAAGGGATCTAAAATGTCCAACCTGTGGGGGAAGGGGGATAATCCTAGATGAGAGATTCAAGGAGATACTTAAAAAACATAGGGAGTATGCAAAACTTAGACCCACTGTAAATACCAGGATTGATCAGTCCCATGCCACCCCGGAAACTGCAGTATACAGGGCAGCCCTCATGGCTGACAGAGGTGATCTAGAGGGGAAGAGGGTACTGTTTATTGGAGATGACGATTTAACCTCCCTACCTACGGCAATGACAGGGTTTCCAGAGGAGGTTGTGGTGATGGACATAGACGAGAGACTTTTAAAACTCATAGACGATGTCTCTAGGAGGGAGGGACTAAATATCGAGACAGTTAAACATGACTTCAGGGAGGAGTTAGATAGGAAATACTGGGGAGGATTTGATACCGTATTTACAGATCCTCCCTATACCCTAGATGGTTTAAAGCTCTTCCTCTCCAGAGGTGTTGAAGGTTTGGGAGAGGGAGGTGAAGGGGTGCTCTATCTCGCCTTCTCCCATAAACCTGTTGAGGAGTACCTGGAGGTTCAGAGGATTGTAAACAGCATGAACTTTGCAATATATGAACTTATACCAGGGTTCAACATCTATGAGGGTTCAGAGATAATTGGAAACACCACATTCCTGGCAAGGCTGATAGGTAAAGATTTAAAAAAATTTAAGAAGGAGGAGATAGATTTATGCAGGCTGTACACTGGAGAGGTAAGGCCTACCATAAGGTACTACAGATGTCTAAAATGTGGTAAGGTCTACAGGGTAGATGGTAAGGGTGTAGTTATTGAGGATTTAACCTGTGAGTGTGGAGGTAGAAAGTTTAGAATGATTAAGAGGGAGAAGGTGAAGGAGAGATAAATCCCTTTTCACTGTTTTGGTGAAAGTGTGGAGATCCTGTTAAGTGTATTGATGCTTCTTATAGGGTTGGGACTTTTAAACTATGGAAGTGACTGGTTTATAATAGGAAACATCAGAGTAGCTAGATATCTTAAACTTTCAAACTTTGTCATAGGGGCAACGATAGTTGCACTTGGTACCTCTTTTCCCGAGATAGTCACCACCCTGTATGCCCTATACAGGGGCCTACCTATGATAGCTGTAGGAAATGCCCTAGGAAGCTGTATTCTAAATATTGGGTTTATACTTGGACTATGTGCCCTTCTATGTCCCATTGTTATAAGGCAGAGACCTATAGTAACAAATATCCAGATCTATCTACTCTATTCCCTTCTATTCTTTATACTGGGACAGGACGGTTTTAACGTCATAGACGGTGTAATACTTTTCCTACTTTTTCTCTGTTATATGGCCTATACCCTTAGAAGGGGAAACATTATAGGCGAAGAGAAAGGGGATAAAAGAGATATCCCCATGGTCCTGGCTGTGATATTTGTGATAGTTGGACTTATCAGTATATTTGTAGGGAGTAAGTTGTTTATAGAGGGGGCCCGGGATATTGCCCTCTTCCTAGGAATACCTGAGAGGATTATAGGGTTTACCCTCGTGGCATTTGGTACCTCCCTACCTGAGATTGCAGTATCCCTCTCTGCTATAAGGAGAAAACTTGGAGATATAGTTATTGGGAATGTAATAGGTAGTAACATGATAAACCTTGGCTGTGCCTTGGCCCTCTCAAGTATTATAGCCTATATTCCTCCAACGAGATTTGAACTCCTTATAAATCTACTCTTTGCAGTACTTATAGTGGTAATGGTAAGTAAAGGAGTGATAATGAAACCCTTAAGTAAAGAATGTTTCAAAATAGACAGGATAGACGGTTTAATACTCCTTGGGATATATCTACTCTATGTAATTAGCTACTTTTTGTAGCATCTAGGACTGTGTACTTTATCCTGTTACTGTCTAATACCTTGACAACCCTCTCTGTCATCCTCCCAGTTACTAAACATACAACATTACAACCTCTCTCACAGGCCTTGACAATACCCTCTAAAACTGCAAACCTTATCTCAGGTGTTATCTTTAACTTCTGGGAGACTACATAGGAGACAGTCCCCATACTAGCCACTACAGCATCCCTGTTTCTATCTAAAATCTCCCTAATAAGGTGGTAATTTACATTTTTAGAACCTCCATTTATCCTGGGAGGTACCCTGATAACTGTCACCTTCCCCTTCTCCATCTCAATTATACCCTCTATGTTGGTTATAGCTATATCCTCCCCCCTTCTACCCCCTTCCACAACCTCTGCTGTAGAGGGGGCTTTAACGTATTTTGAGGCGTAGAGTAAACCCCTCCTCATAAATAGATATACCCTCTCTCCATCCTCAATATCCTCGTAGGCTATGGCAGGCCATATATCCTTGTACCTGTAGATATTTCTGTTTACCTCTTCCAGGTAGTCTCTAAATTGGGATATCCAGTTTTTTAAGACCCATATACCCTTCTCTGTAAGGACGTATTTCCCCCTACCCCTAGATGTTATATACCCCTTCCTAAGTAGATTCCTTATATGTTCAGATACCCCCTGAACAGTTATCCCCAAGGCCTCTGCAATCTCCCGCTGTTTTATATGGGGCTGTTTCCTCATTATCTCCGAGAGTATCTGAAACTCAGTAATATTCCTTTTTTTCATAAAATCACCATGGGTAAAAAACAAAAACAGTAAAAATTTTTATAATACTACTTATATTGTAATATTTGACTATTTTTATCCAGGATTATTCCTTCATTAAAAACAATTTACGGTGATCTTTATGGAGATACTTCTAGTTAACGATGACGGTATATATTCTAACGGATTACTGGCTCTCAAGTCTGTACTAACTGAGGAGTTAGATGCAAAGGTTACCATAGTGGCCCCTACAAATCAGCAAAGTGGGGTAGGTAGGGCTATAAGTCTCTTTGTTCCCCTTAGGATCACTAAGACCAGGTTGGCTGATGGAGACTACGGGTATGCAGTATCAGGTACCCCCACAGACTGTGTCATCCTGGGTATCTACAAGATTCTGAAGAAGGTGCCAGATATTGTCATCTCAGGTATAAATGTAGGGGAGAACTTAGGGACGGAGATAACTACATCTGGAACCTTGGGGGCTGCCTTTGAAGGAGCCCACCATGGGGCAAAGGCACTGGCCTGCTCCCTCCAGATTTCAAAGGACCATCTAAAGTTTAAGGAGGGGGAGATGCCCATAGACTTTATAACCCCATCTAAGATTGTAGTCAAAGTGGTTAAAAAGTATTTAGATCAGGACTTTCCCTGTGACGTGATAAATCTAAACATCCCAGAGGGTGCCACGGAGAAAACCCCTATTGAGATCACCAGGTTGGGAAGGAGGATGTATACCACCTGTATAGAGGAGAGGGAAGACCCCAGAGGTAGAAAGTACTACTGGATAGGGGGAGAACCTGTAGAGGATGACGAGGAGGATACAGATGTCCATGTCCTTAGAAAGAAGAGGCACATCTCACTGACACCTCTTACCCTAGATACCACAATAAAGAATATCGCGGATTTTAAAAAGAGGTACGAAAAGATACTAAATACCCCATAGGGTGGTAGTATGTGGGGAAAGTTAAAGAGGATCTGTATTAAAAAGGGTGAGGAGGAGGGTAGGGATAGGATAGCACTGTTGATAGACGGACCAAACATGTTGAGGAAGGAGTTCAACATCGACCTGGATAAGATAAGGGAGGTTCTAAGTAAGTTTGGAAAGATTGTGATAGGGAGGGTTTATCTCAATCAGTATGCATCTGATAAGTTAATTGAGGCCATTACAAACCAGGGTTTTGAACCAAGGGTAACAGCCGGAGATGTAGATGTTGAGATGGCTGTAGAGGGTACAGAACTCATATTCAACAAGAACATAGACACCATCGCCTATATGACCAGAGATGCCGATTTTCTACCTGCCATGAGGAAGGCCAAGGAGCATGGTAAAAAGATTATAGTAATAGGTGCAGAGCCTGGCTTCAGTTTGGCAATTCAGAATATCGCCGATCATGTAATAAAGATAGAGGATGACTTCACCTTCGACAAGGAGAAGTTGGCGAAAAAAAAGGAGAGAAAGGTAGATGAGAATGAGGAAGAGGGTTCCAGGGAGGAAGGTGAGGAATCTTTTATCAACAAAATCAACTGGCTCAAACACTGATTACAGGGGATTTTCCTTTAAGAACCTCCATATGATGGAAAAGTCCCTCAGTGCACCTTTAACCCTGCCCTCCTCCCCCTCGATTACTATACAGTTATCCAACTCCCTGCTGTATTCAAAAATTACCCCATACCATTCACTGAGGCTACTTAGGATCTCAGGTTGAAGTTCCCCATCTAACCTTACCCTTATAGACTGAATATTACCTCTCTTTTTTACCTCCAGGTTGAAGGGGTTTCTATCTAGGGGGAATTCCACATCTAAATCATCTGTCACTGCCCTTCTAAGTTTCTCCATATACTCCCTTGCCACATCCTCCTCACAGAGTGGAAAGAGTAGGGACTGTACCTTTGAGAGCTCGTTGTTGGCCTTTAATAAGATATCAAAAGGTGCATGTTCATCTAGTAGATAGTAGGAGATTATACTCTTTGCAATTCTCAATCTGGAGAAAACCTCCTCAGGTACCTCTTTACCCTGTTGAAGGAGGAGAAAGGCCAATTCATTAAGTACAACCCACTGTTTATCTACACCATGGGCGCTTCTTTTTACTTCCATTTTACCCCTGTCTATCCTTCCTCTCTAGGTATCTCTCTAAGATCCTCTCTGAGTCGTAGTTAAGGGATACCCCCATCTTATCCAACTCTGACTTTATAACCTCTAGACTCCTTTTATCCTCTAGGAAGAAGACCTGATAACTTGTAGTCCCCAATATATGGAGTATAGCTACAGTATCCTCTTTTTTTAAGGGTCTCCCCTCAATCATAGCTCTAATCCTTATAGGGTAGGCTAACTCTGTTTTCAGCCCCTCCTCAACAGAGAGTATGGTTATAAGTCTTGCCACATGTTCATGGTTGCCCATATCTCCACCTTATATATGGAAAAATCTCTTTGCATTTTGATATATGGACTTGGCAACCTCCTTGTAGGTGTAACCCTCTTCCCTCTTTATCCTGAATATCTCCTCCACCACCTTTAACACGTTAAGGGGTGTGTTCCTCTCCCCTCTTACAGGGGAGAGGTAGGGGCTATCTGTCTCCACCAGGATATTTTCAAGGTCTAGGTTTTTAACAAGTTCCCTGTGGTGAGGGGATATACATACCAGGGTAGAGATGGATACATAGTGCCCATCCTCTATCAACTCCCTGGCAAGCCTCTCATCTCCACTGTAACAGTGAAACATGGATACTACCCTGTTCTTTACCATGTTGTAACACTCCCTCTCCAATCCCCTCCCATGAATTACCAGGGGTTTATCCAACTCCTCAGCCAGGGATATAAACCTCTGGAATATCTCCCTCTGGCGGGGGAGGTTCTCATCCCTTATATCCAATCCCACCTCCCCCACTGCAACTATGTCCCTCTCACTCTCCCTTATGATATTACAAACCTCCTCCACAACCCTGTCATCTGCCCTTACACTGTGGGGGTGAAAACCCAGGGTAAGGTGGATATCACCGTAATTCTTTTTGATCTCTAGGGCCCTCCTACAACCTCCAATACCTACACCACTTGTAACAACCTCCACCCCTCTCTCCCTACAGGCCCTTATAACCTCCTCCCTATCCCTGTTAAACCTTTTATCCTCTAGATGGCAGTGGGCATCTATGTACCCTGTATCCATTACCTCTCACCATAATAAAAAAATAGGAAATTACCACCACTTGGTTTTAAGTCCTGCCCAGAGACGCATCTTCTCGTAGGCGATAATTCTAGGTATGTTACCCTTCTCCACTGGCCCTGGGTTCTTCATATAGAAGGCGTTAACCTCATAAACTGTTCCCCACTCTTTCCTCTCAACAGCTATCTTACCTAGTCTTACTAGATCTACAAGGAGTCCAGCTAGTGCAGGGCTGTCGTTTATCCTACCGTTTATAATAAGTTCGTCTAAGGCTCCGTTGAAACTGACGTACTCAATATGCATGGATATAAACTTCCTGTCTCCAAGGGGCTCAAGGTATCCCGTTGGCCTTATGTAGTGGGGAACCTCGTAACCTAGGATGTCCTTTACAACGCTGGATTTTGTATACTCCTTACTTTTATTCCTTTCCTTATGGGTCAACGCCAGGAAGTCTGTATTTCCACCTATGTTAAATTGAACTATACTTCTAACGTACCTGTTCCTCTGGGCGAGATGGGCCAGTATATCAGCAGTTAAAGGTGTTGCTCCAGTTGCTCCATCGTCTCCAAAGATAACCAGATTGCTCTCCTCTGCAAGTTCAAGGAATGCCCTATCGTTTGCTATGAGGGTTGGAATGGCATTTATAAATGCAGCCCCTCCTACATCCTGGGCGTAAAGTGAGGCGGCGTAGGTGTATACCTGTGTTGCAGTTAACCTCTCTCTGTCGTCATTCTCTATAGCCTTTATCAACTCCTCTTTGTTGTTAAAGGGTCTAAAGGCCTCAGTTGTACAGACGTTGATAATAGCATCTGCCCTCATCTTTTTCCATTCTTTAACAAGTTTCTCTACAGCCTCTGTTAGGGATCTGTCATCCTCTAAACCTTCTCCTTCCATAGGTAGGTTTCTAAGACTTCTCAGGTGTATCCCCTTTCTTATCACTATGTTTTTAAGACTCTCGGGTATCTTGTTTCCATCGTATCTTTTAACAACTTCGTAGAGGTTCTTTCCAATCTTGTCTTTATCCACATCGTAGGAACCAACTATCTTGATATTCTCTACCTTTATAGGTAACTCATTTGCCAGTGGAATTCCGTAGTATCCCAACTCTCCTCTTTTTATCCTTTCAACACCTATGGCAAATATGCTTCCCACGTATCCCTGCCCAAGTATAACTACCCTCACCATCTCTCCCCACCTCTCCTCTTTTTTAAATGTTGTATAATCCCTATAAAGCCTAATAATTAAAATAATTTTTGGTTTTAAAGGAAGAGATTTTTGAATTTTGAAGAAAACCAGGAAAAGGTGAATTTTATATAACAATAGAGGTAGGGTAAATAATGGGATATAAAGTTCCCATTTTAAGAATAGCTATCTGGAGGGGGAGAATGAAAGCTCTAAAAGGTATAGTACTGATAGTTACTTTACTCCTTGGAGTACTTGCCTGTGGTTGTATAGGTGGAGAGAAGGGAACATCTCAAACCCAGGTCTCTTCAGAGGTGCAACTTACTGGGAACTTTACAAGGGATGTAGTTGCTATAGGTAGGGTACTTGAGGAGAATGGGATCAGGGAGGTTAAGTTCTCCGTATGGGGCGCTGGTGATCCAAACAGTGTCATGAGGGTCTACGGTATTGTAGAGGCAGGGAGGAGAATAAACAGAATATGGGAGGAAAAGGGAATAAACGTTAGGATAACTACAGACGTATACTACGTTAGCTCCTTCCAAAATGCATATCAGGAGTATCTAAGTAAGCAGCCTCTGGGACAGGCTGGAGATTTCTTTGTAAACAGCTACACCTACCTTCCAACCCTTGCGGAGGAGGGCTATATCCTAGATATAACAGACTATGCACAAGCCTACAACAACGTCATTGAAGACTTCTATCCATCACTCCTTGAGGCCTCCAAGTACAGGGGAAGACTCTATGGTTTACCACAGGATACAGAGGCAAGACCATTCTACGTTAGAAGGGATGTGGCCAGGAAGATAGGACTTGATGTTGACACCCTCCCTGAGAAGGTAAAGAAGGGGGATTTCACCTGGAGTGATGTCTATCACTGGTCTAAGAAGGCTAAAGAGAGTGGTGCTACTCAGTGGGGATTGATCCATAGAAAGGGTTCAGCCCATCCAGATCTTATACAGTTTATCTACGCCTTCGATGGAAAACTCTACAACCCCCAGACTGGAAAACTTGTAGTTGACGTTCCTGCTATTTACAAGTGGCTCTACGTTGAGTGGAAGTTTGCCAGGGATGGTCTCCTCCCTAAGGATATTATGAGTTGGGATTGGGCCAAGCAGATCCACCCAACAGTTGTCGAGGGGAAGACACTCTTCACCATAGGGGGAACCTGGTACTGGACAGAGTGGCAGACTAAGAAGTACTACAGGGGTAGAAGTCTCAAACCTGAGGAGGTTAAAGAGTGGTTTGGATATACCCTCTTTCCAGCTGGTGAAAGGGATAAGGAGCCAGTAACCCTTAGTCAGCCATTTATCTGGATGATCAACTCAAAGGCAGGAGAAAAGAATCCAAAGTACCAGGAGCTTAAGGATGTCTACCACAAACTTGCATTCCTTATGGTAGTAAAGGCAAGTGATCCAGATATCAATGCAATCCACAGTGTTATCTCGGCACACCTTCCAGTAAGAAAAGAGGCGACAAAACTTATAAAAGATGAAAAGTGGCTCAATGACTTGAAAAACCTCAAGGTGGATCTAGATGAGAGGGTTAAAGAGAGTATAAAAGATATTGTTCAGGTGACAGTTAATCCAATAAATGCACAGTTCCTAGCAGATGTTAGCTATATGCTTGAATACACACACCTGGCTCCAGCACATCCAAAGTATCCAGCACTGGCAGATATCTTCACAGAGGCTGTGGATAAGGTATTGAGAGGAGACATGACACCAGAGGAGGGGGTTAACTATATAGTACAGAAGGTAAAGGCAGATCCAGAACTTGCTAGAAATGTGGAAATCGTTGGAGAGGTTCCAAAGGATTGGAAGTTTCCAGAATAAGGAAGTGAGAACATGAATAGGATGGGCAGGGAGAAGATTAAAGACCTCTCCTTTTTTCTTTTCCCCATGATTTTAATGATTTTGTTTTTCTACATAATACCCCTAGTTATGACTGTCTATACAAGTTTCACACCACTAAGGAATTGGAACGTTGAAAGGTATCTTTTTGAATTTGTTGGACTCTACAACTACGAGAGACTGCTCTACATGTTTCAGCACGACCCTACCTTTAAAGCTGTAATTTTGACAACTGTGGTCTTTCTTGGAATTACACTTGTTATAAATGTCCTTGGAGGTCTAGTTCTGGCTCTAGCCACCTTCTTTATAAATGAAAGGATTGCCTCAGGCTTTAGGTTACTCTGGCTCCTACCTAGGATGTCACCAATAGCCGTCTACAGTCTAGTCTGGTATTACTTCTTCCATGGAAGTGAAATTGGAACCTTAAATTCAATTTTGATGAAACTAGGTGTAATCTCCCAGCCAATCCCCTGGGGCCAGATTATACCTTGGGGGGCTTGGAGCATACTTATCTTTGTAAATGGCCTAGTTGGTGTAAGTTTTGGAATGATAGTCTTTACATCTGCACTAAATCAAATTCCAAGGGAACTTATCATAGCTGCAAGGGTTGACGGTGCATCAACCTGGGATATCTCGAGAAAAATTCTAATCCCCCTTATGAGGTGGCATATCCTCTACGTTTTAACATGGCAATTTCTAAGTCTCCTTACAACCTTCCATCATATCTTCCTCCTAGTCCAGTGGAACCTGATAAACAGGGACTATGGAACCACCTTGGCACTCTATGTCTTTAACACAGCCTTCGGTAGGGGTGAACAGGATCAGGGATTGGCAGCTGCAGCTGCCGTGATTCTATCCATTGTTGGTATAATCGGAGGCTATCTAACTTTAAAACTTCTGAAATTTGAAAAAATGATGAAAAAACCAAGAGGGGACTTCTAATGAAGGATATAGAAATAAGATCGGAGAGGTTTCAGTGGATTGTGATTCTTGCACTTCTCCTTGCAAGTTTGCCCCTAATCCTGGGATACACCCTACTGATACTCTCAAGTTTCAGTAAGGAGATGGTTACAAACCTAGATCTAACCTCCTTTCATTTTACACTGGAAAACTGGCTCTACCTCCTCCAGGGAAAATTAGCCATAACAGGGGGAATAAGGGTTGACATATGGAGGATAGTATTCAATACACTTCTAGTTGCCCTGGGAGTGGCCCTAGTGGTAACCCTTGTAAGTACCATGGCAGGTTATTCCCTTTCAAGGATTGATTTTAAGGGAAGAAAACACATGATGATTCTACTGTTAATTTTACATGCCTTTCCAGGTGTTGCGTTGATTGTAGGTGTCTACCTACTCTACCTTCTTACCGTTCCACAGGGACAGGGTCTAGATGTCCTAAGACTTTACTCCTTCTTCTATGTAATCCTGGCAAGGGCAGCCCTTGAGATCCCTATGTCTGTCTGGCTAATGAAGGGATTCTTCGATACAGTACCCTGGGAGTTTGAGTGGTCAGGTATAATTGATGGAGCCTCCAGGATAGAGGTCTGGTGGAAGATCATGCTACCTTTAGTTAAACCTGGGATATTGGCTGTTGCACTCTTTGCATTCCTGGCTGGCTGGCAGGACATCATTTACGTGAGGACCTTCCTTATAGATCAGACCTTGGCAACCTTTATCGAGGCCAACATAGAGGCGGAGTACTCCCACATGCCTCTAATAGCTGCCGCTGGAACTCTCTATCTACTTCCAACTATAGTGTTCTTCATTGTGGCTCAGGAGATACTACTCCAGAGTTACTCAGGAGGAATAAAAGGTTGAGAGTATGGTGGAGATTACCCTTAAAGGGATAACTAAAAGATTTGGAAACTTCCTCGCCCTGGATAATATAAATTTAAAGATTAATGACAGGGAATTTATGGCTTTACTAGGTCCTTCTGGAAGTGGAAAATCCACACTTTTATATACCATTGCAGGTATTTACAGGCCTACAAGGGGGAGGATCTACTTCGACGACAGGGACGTTACAGATATTCCACCAAAGGATAGAAACGTAGGTTTAGTCTTTCAGAACTGGGCCCTGTACCCCCATATGACAGTGTTTGAGAATATAGCATTTCCCCTAGAGCTGAGAAAGGTTCCCAGGGATGAGATTGAAAGGAAGGTTAGAGAAGTGGCGAAGATGTTACATATTGAAAACCTACTTCATAGGTATCCCTGGCAGCTTAGTGGTGGTCAACAGCAGAGGGTTGCAATAGCAAGGGCCCTAGTTAAAGAGCCAGATGTACTACTACTAGATGAACCTCTCAGTAACTTGGATACCTTACTTAGACTTGAGGTTAGAGCTGAGTTAAAGAGGCTGCAGAAGGAGTTGGGAATTACTGCGGTATACGTTACCCACGATCAGGCTGAGGCCCTGGCAATGGCTGATAGAATAGCGGTAATTAAAGAGGGGAAGATACTCCAGGTGGGAACTCCAAATGAGGTCTACTACAAGCCAAAGTATAAGTTTGTTGGATGGTTCCTTGGAAACCCACCTATGAACTTTGTAGAGGCAGAGGTAGAGGGGGACTACCTGAGGGTATATAGTAGTAGGATACCTGTTCCAAGTCACTATAGGGAGATAATTGAAAAACTAGGTATTAAAGAGGTAATCCTTGGATTTAGACCTCACGACGCCCAGATAGTAAAGGGAGTAGGAGATGGGTTGTTAGGAGAGGTGTACTCTTTTGAACCTCTAGGTAGGGAACAGATAGTTACCATCTCCCTTGACGGGGTTTTTATCAAGGTGTTTGCACCAGAGGAGGAGAGCTTTACCTTTGGGGAAAAGGTAACTGTGGAGATAAGGGAAGATAGGATTATCCTCTTTGACAAGGAGAAGGAGGTAGCCCTGGAATATTTGTATAAAGATTAATTTTAGAGGTCCTATGATGGATATTTTTTTAAACTCCCTTAAAATTTCCCTGATTTACACCGTAAAGATGTTGTCTATAATACTCCCCACTATCTTTCTTATGAATTACCTTATCAACTCCGGTGTTATGGAGAGATTATTAGAGACCCTACTCCCCCTTGTAAAACATCTCAATATAAATCCCATCTCCCTCTCCTCTATACTGGCCTGTTTATTAAGCCCTACAGTGGGATACTCCATCCTGGCAGAGGGTTTAAGGAGTGGGAAGATAAGTGAGGAGGAGGTAATTGCAACCTCCCTTGCAAACTCCTTCCCCTCTATACTCTCTCATACCCTTACATTCTTCCTACCTGTGGTAATCCCTATACTAGGTTTAACTGGAGTAATCTTCTTAATAATAAGGCTAGGTGTGGCACTTGTAAAGAGTATACTGGGAATACTCTACCTCTGGAGGATATCAAGGGGTGGAGATACTGAAAAAGGGTTGAAGATTAAAGGTTATAAAAAGAGGGATGTAAAGGCCTCCCTCTACAGTACCTTGAAGTTCTCAAAGAGAGTGGTACCTGTAATGTTTATTACCATGTTTCTAGTGGTACTTCTCTCTAACTTAGGTGTCTTCCAGTACCTTAACAGTTTAATAATGCCAGTAACTGAGAGGTTTCATCTAAATCCCAATATTGGTCTCCTGGCCTTAACTGAGGTGATAAACGTCTATGGAGCCGTGGTAATGGCTGGAGAGTTTTTAAGGGAGAGTATACTAAGTCCCAGGGAGATACTTATAGGACTTGTTATAGGGAATGTTGTAACCTTCTCCTCTAGATATGTGAAACACTCCCTCCCCCTTCATCTCGCCCTTTTTGGACCAAGACTTGGAAGTAAGATTGTGATGATAAATGGGATTATCACCCTACTTCTGGACATAATAGTAATAGGTCTTCTTATCTAAATCCAAAAAACTTTTTGAATATATCCCCCACTACCTTGGAGGGACTGTCCATGTCCCCCTCCCTTACTATGTAGTCTACAAGTCCTCTCTTTTCGATAAACTCTAAAAGTCTATCTATCATAGAGTCGTTCATTCTCTTCAGGATGCCTCTAAACCTAAGTCCAAGGTCTATCTCCCTACCTATCTCCTCCTTCCAGAGTGTATGGTATCTCTTTAAATACTCCATGTTGTAGTCTCCACTGAGATACTCATCTATAACCCTTCCACAGATCTTGGCGCACTTTGCCCCGTAGTACAGTCCCCCTCCACTTAGGGGCTTTACCTGTCCTGCAGCATCTCCCA
The DNA here is from genome assembly GCA_015661555.1 of Methanothermococcus okinawensis. GTDB lineage: Archaea > AGJL01 > Methanococci > Methanococcales > Methanococcaceae > Methanofervidicoccus > Methanofervidicoccus okinawensis_B. The sequence continues at coordinate 3,206 of DQVW01000083.1, read as the reverse complement.
CAAGGAGAAGGTTGTTTTTAACAGTCTCCTCTACATAGCCTATAGGTAGGGCACCTACAGAGAACTCCACAGGTACACCTCCCTTCAACATCTGGGAGGCCACAGGATGGTTCTCTATAAAGTTGATAAGTTTCCTGTAACTATCTGAGGAATCACATAGGCCAACCCTTACCCTGTCCTTTCCCATGGGGATTATCCAGGCAAAGAAATCCCTGGAGTACCTCCTGTCTAAAAATAGATATACAAAGTCCCTGTCAACCTCTACATCTACCATCTCCAGCTGTACCCCAGAGAGTATCTCCCTCCTCATTGGTACACCTGCAGCTCTACCAATACTGGATTTTGCCCCATCTGCACCTACTATAACTTGAGGATTTAGATGGTAGTTATCCCCCATGAAACTTACAGAGAGGGAGTACCTACCCTGTTGAGGGGGTGCCAATCTACCGTAGGCCTTAAGTAGAAAGTCGGCATTCTTGGAGGCCCTCTTTGCCAGGTCCTTATCCATGATCTTCCTTTCAAATACATAGGCTCTAACATCACTATCCTCAATCTTTATACACCTACTCTTTGAAAAGATGTAGGCCCCTCTAACTCTATTTACCACACCCTTTGGATATCCCAACTCCCTTACCCCCTCTTTACTTACAAGGCCGCCACACTGTAGAGGGACCCCTATGGCACTGTGCTCCTCTACAATAAGCACCTTGTGATGTTTTATACTCTCTCCAGTGATACAGCCTACTGGCCCTCCTCCCACGATCACAACGTCGTAGTTATCCAGGTCCATAGTTTCTCCAGGTTAAACCTTATATCAGGTGATCCTATGAGGGTGTTAGAGAAATGTGTTGGATGTGGTAACTGTGTACCTTTTTGTCCCTTTGGAGCCATCAGTACCTATGGAAGGGCAATTATAAATAGGGAGCTATGTAGGGAGTGCAAGCTATGTATTAAGTACTGTCCAATAGACGCCATTGTTGATAGGTAGAGAAGGTGAGAGTATCAGGGTTATCATTTTAATCATGATTTTAATGCTCTCAGGCTGCATATCTAGTACTTCCCAGGAGAATCACTACGATCCCTCTCAATTTATAGAGAGTCATGAACACTTTGTAGGAAAGGTGATTAAGGTTGTAGATGGAGATACCCTGTGGGTAAGGTGTAAAAATGGAAGTGTATACAAGGTAAGGATCCTAGGTATAGATACGCCTGAGATATACCACAAAAACAATCCCCAGGAGTACTACACCTACGAGGGAGTACCTATAACCAATACCACATACCTGAAACTCTGGGGCTATAGGGCTAAGGAGTATCTGGAGGAGAGGTTAAAGAACAGGGAGGTTGTAGTGGTATTTGATAGAATAGCCCCAAAGAGGGACAGGTATAACAGGTACCTGGCCTATATATTTGTAGATGGGGAGGATGTTGGAGGGGATTTGATATTAAAGGGCTACGCCAGGGTATATCCCTCCCCATTTGAACTCCGAGATAAATACCTGGAGTACCAGGAGTACGCCAGGAGACATAGAGTAGGATTGTGGAACTACAGTAACAACTAAAGGTGGAAGGATGAGGTGCAAATTCTGCAAGGAGGAGGCCTATATTACACTGTCCCATCCAAGGATGCCCCTATGTAAGGAGCACTTTATAGAGTACTTCGAGAGGAGGGTTAAGAGAACCATCGAGAGGTACAACCTTTTAAAAGAGGATGAAAGGATCCTAGTGGCCATGAGTGGGGGGAAGGACTCTGCAGTTCTCTCCTATGTACTTAAAAAGTTTAACTACCCAATTCACTGTTTCTACATCAACCTAGGTATTGAGGGGTACTCCGACAGGTGTGAGGAATACGTTAAAAGACAGTGTGAGATGATAGATGCTCCCCTCTATGTAGTTAGGATAAGGGAGCTTCTAGGAGCTGGAGTTGGGGAGGTAAAAATCTCCCGTCCCACATGTTCCTACTGTGGAACTACAAAGAGGTATATCTCCAACAAGTTTGCCTACGACAATAAATTTGACGTAGTTGTTACAGGGCATAACTTAGATGACGAGGCCTCCTTTATCTTCAGTAACGTACTGTACTGGAATACCCAGTACCTTGCCAAGCAGGGCCCCCTTCTCCCAGGTGAAGGTAAATTTGTGAAGAGGGTTAAGCCCCTTTACGAGACCCCAGAGAGTGAGATTGCTGCATACGCCTCGGCAGTTGGTATAGAGTATACAGGTGAAGTATGTCCCTATGCAAAGGGGGCCATTACACTAACCTATAAAGAGTTCTTTAATCATTTGGAGAAGAGGAGGCCTGGTATAAAGATAAGGTTTGTAAGGGGATTTTTAAAGAAGAGGCATCTCTTTGAAGGGGAGGTTAGAAGGGGAGAGGTTAAAGAGTGTAAGATCTGTGGCATGCCCTCTGGTGGGGAGGTATGCTCCTTCTGTCGTATCTGGGGCCTTAAGGAACCTGTGGATTTAACAATAAAATAACTATTTTTTGTTCACATTTTATGAAAAAAAGTTCACATAATAGTTAATTTTATATACTATAAGATGGGTACACCCATTTCTGTGGACTTCGGTCCACAGTTATAAAATGAAAAGGTGAGGAGATGAAAAAGGGTGTACTTCTATTTCTGCTAGTGGGTATTTTATCCCTGGCAGTGTGTTATGGAGATGTGGTAAATATATCTTATATCCATGAGCACTTTGAAGATCTGAAGGGGAAGGAGGTAAATGTCACTGGAGTTGTTACGGCAAAATTTAAAAATAATTTAATAGTAATTCAGGACAAAACAGCAGGTATTTGGTTATGGAACAGTGATAAGAATAAATTTTCAAATGTAGAAGTTGGTGATGAGATAAACGTTTTAGGTAAAGTAAAGGATTTCAACGGACTAAGGGAGATAGAAGTTACTAAAATAGAGATATTAAGTCACAATAATCCTTTGCCAGATCCAAAAATTGTAAAGATTAAAGACATAAAATATAACAAAAGCTTAATGGGAACTCTAGTAAAACTATGTAAAGTTAAGGTTACAGAAGTAAGTGGTAAAAAGTTTGTCATTTCAGATGAAACTGAGGATATTGAAGGCTACTTTAAGTATAATGATTATTTAACATTAAAAGTTGGAGATGTTATAAATCTCACAGCTGTTGTAGGTTGCTATAAGCACACAATACAGGTATACCCAAGAAGTAATGAAGATATAGAAATA
>DQVW01000018.1 GCA_015661555.1 Methanothermococcus okinawensis | reverse complement strand
CCCCAATATCGGGTACAGAGAAGTATTGTATAAGTATTTATGAAAATATCTAATGTTGTTATCTATAAAACAGTCGAAGGTGAGGCCATGAGAAGGTTCCTTTTTCTAATTTTATTTCTTATTTTCAGTATCTCAGTATACGGGGTAGAATTTGTAAATTTTGACTATAAAAATGAGTACCTGGAGCCTGGAAAGACCTACGACCTCTGGGTTGTTATCCTGGCGGAGGAGGAGATGAACAACTCTGTTGTAGGTATCTACCCCTACGGAGTAGGTAGCCAGTATATCGAAATTCTCAAGGGGAAGGACTACATAGGATACCTACCTGAGGGTGTAATAGATGTAGGGCACTTTCTGATACATATTAAGGAGGGCACTCCCTCAGGAGACTACAAGGTAGTAGTCTACTGTAACTACACCAGGGATGGAAGGGAGTACTCAGGTAACAGGGTATTTGAGATTCCTGTCAGAGGAAAACCAGCTTTGACACTGGAGTACACACCTCTAATTGAGGAGGGGATGAATAGTATCTACATAGTGATAAAAAATGGGGGTACAGGAACAGCTCAGGATGTAAAGTTAGAGTTTGAAGAGGGGGAAAACATATACGCCCTTTCAGAGGGGTATATTCCATATATTAAACCTGGTGAGGGGAAGGCGATAGAGGTAAAGGTCTATGGGGTAGGTGCTGGAATGGCAAAACTACCTTATGTACTTCAATACAGCACTCCCTACAACAATCTCCAACTGGTGGAGAAAAGTGAAAGTGAAGGTATACATTCAAAGACAGTAACCTATACCTATAAAAATCAGAAGAGGGTGGAGGAGAGGGGAAATCTAGTATTCAAGGTCATTCCAAGTGATGCCGTAGAGATAGAGGTGAAGAATCCCTCCCTTCCCCTTGGAGAGATAACTAACTTTACACTTACCCTTAAAAACAACTACAGAGACACCAGATTCACTGTAATAGTGGAAAGGTACTACATAGGAAACAGTAAGAAAAGTCTATTTCTTAGAAAGGGGGAGGTTGGAGATGTGACATTTACCCTAAAGATGGAGGAGGGGGGTATTAAGGAGATTCCTGTGAAGGTGATCTTTGAAGGAAAGGAGATTGAGAGAAATATATCGGTGGATGTAATTGGGAGGGCAGAGCTGGTATTAACAGGTGTAAATGTGGAGGGAATAGGTAATCTCATTATAACTGGAGACCTATCAAACCTGGGAACAGGGAGGGCTAAAGGGGTGTTGATATCCCTTAAGAAAACAGAGGATGTGATCCCAGTAAAACCCTATGAGAATTACTTTATAGGTATCTTGGAGCCTAACGACTATGGAAGTTTTGAACTTCACGCCAAGGTAGTAAATGAGACAGACGTTATCCCAGTGGTTATACAGTATCGTGACGAGAACAACAGAGTAGTTAAGATGGAGAAGAACATAAGTATTATGGGTATGGATATCTACCTCTCTAAGAGGGAGAAGGGGGGCTACCTCCCTCTGATATTTGGAGCGCTATTTCTCCTTGGAGTTCTCTTTTTACTCTACCGGACCTTTTTAGGTAAGGGATCTAGATGATAGAGCTTAGAAATGTAACAAAGACCTACAGGGTAGGAGGTGAGGTGATCTACGCCCTGAGAAATATAAACTTAAAAATAGAGAGTGGGGAATTTGTAGCAGTTATGGGGCCTAGTGGAAGTGGGAAGTCCACCCTGTTAAATATTATGGGCTGTCTAGATAGGCCTGACAGTGGAGAGGTGTATATAGACGGTATGGAGATCAGCCATCTAGAGGAGGACCAATTAACAGAGATTAGAAGGGATAAGGTTGGATTTGTATTCCAACATTTCAACCTTATCCCCCTTTTAACCGCACTGGAGAACGTTGAACTCCCCCTGATATTCAAGTATAGAAACAGACTATCTGAGAGGGAGAGGAAGGAGAGGGCCCTGAGATGTTTAAGAATGGCGGAGTTAGACGAGAGATTTGCAAACCACTATCCCAATCAGTTAAGTGGAGGGCAACAACAGAGGGTTGCCATAGCAAGGGCACTGGCAAACAACCCTCCAATTCTACTATGTGACGAACCTACCGGGAGTCTAGACTCAAAAACTGGAGAGAGGATATTGAAGTTGTTAAAGAAATTAAACTGGGAGGGGAAAACTGTTGTAGTAGTTACCCATGACAGATCTGTGGCGGAACACGCCCATAGGACCATCTATCTGCGGGATGGAAGGATAGTAAAACAGTGAAACCATGTATCTCAAGATGGCGGAGAGAAACCTAAGGAGACATATCTTGAGAAGTACCTTGGCCTTACTGGGAATTATCATAGGTGTTATGACTATCTCCTCCCTGGGCATTCTAGGAAGTGCCCTGAAACATAAAGTACTTGAGAACTTTGAAGGTTTGGCAGATTTTGTCCTGGTCTACCCCAACCCTGAAGAGGGATATTTCTACTTTACAAAGAGGGACGTGGACAGTTTGAAAAAATTAAGGTATACTGTAATCCCCATATCTTTAAAAACTGATTTAGTGTATATCAGGGGGGAAAATAAAAAGAGTTATGCAAAGATATACGGTATAAGAAAGGACCAGATAAGGTACTTGAATCTGGAGACCCAGGGCAGGTTGAAAGATACAAAGGTATATGTAGATAGTTTCTTTGCCAGGAGTCACGACCTAGAAGTTGGGGACAGGATAGTTCTAAGGAACACCTCCTTTAGAATAGCTGGTATTTACAACAGCTCCTTTTTTATAATATCCCCTAACTCCATTATCCTATCTCAGAAGACCTACAGGAGGTTCTACGGCGACAACTACTCCCTCCTTATGGTCTATGTAAAAGATAGAGGGGAAATTGAGAAAGTAAAAAGGGAAATAGAGAGGATAATGAATAAGAAGGAGAGAAAAGTCATAGTCCAATCTATGGATAAGATCCTTAAATCTATAGGGGATGTTGTAGATAAACTCTCCCTCTTTTTAATGGGTATAGGTGGAATATCCCTTTTAGTTGCAGGGGTTGGAATTGGTAACGTAATGTTAATGAGTACAGTGGAGAGGACCAGGGAGATTGGGATTATGAAGAGTATAGGGGCTTCCAAGAGGGATATTCTAATGCTCTTTCTATGTGAATCCCTGATCCTCGGTGTTATTGGCAGTGTTCTAGGGGTTTTACTAAGCTTGATATTGAGCTATCTCGTGGTTCACTACCTGTTAAACTCCTATATAACTTTGGAGGGTTTGGTCTATTCACTACTAGGGTTTTTATTTGGTGTTGGAATCTCTGTAGTTGCATCCCTATATCCTGCCTACAAGGCTGCAAATTTAGATCCTGTCAAGGCCCTGAAAAGTGAGTAAGAATCTGGGATAGGATGAGGGTACTACTTATCGACCCCAAGATATCAGGCATCTCTGGGGATATGTTACTCTCTGCACTTATAGATCTCACTGGAGATTTTGAGACGGTGTATAAAATAGCCCAGGCTATAGAGGAGTTGGACAACTGTGAAAGGTTTAAGGTGGATATTAGGGAGGAGAGGATAAAGGGAATTAGGGCCAAAAGACTCTATATGGAGATAGTGGAGGATAGATTGAAAAATCCCCAGGATCTGAAAGGGGCCATGGAGAAGGTGATAGATAGATTGGAACTCTCAGGGAGGGTAAGGGATCTGTCCCTGAACATTCTAGAGGATCTTATATCTGCAGAGATGAGGGTACATGGGGATCGTAATATCCATCTCCACGAGATCTCCTCCCTTGACACCATCTTCGATATCCTTGGATGTATTACACTACTTGAGAGGCATGGATATCTTGATGGAAAGATATACTCCACACCTCCAGTACTGGGAGGGGGTTATATCCAGGGAGAACATGGTATACTCCCTGTACCTGCCCCAAGTACCCTGGAGATACTCTGTAAGTATAGAATAAAGTACACCAATCCCCCCTATACCACTAACTTTGAACATACAACACCTACAGGTATAGCTATACTGGCCAACGTCGTAGATGAGATACTTGACAACTACCCAGAGATGGTACCTTTAAAGGTGGGATATGGTGGAGGTTCTAAGAGTTTGGAGGATATTCCCAACATCCTCAGAGTAGTTGAGGGGGAGATGGAAGAGAAGATGGAGGGGATTGTAGTCCTTGAAACAAATGTAGATGATATACCAGGTGAGGTTGTTGGACACCTGTATGAGACATTATTTAAGAGAGGTGCTCGAGAGGTCTTCGTTGTAAACGGTATAGGGAAGAAGAATAGACCTACCTATGTTATCACCGTGATTACAGACTATGGAAATCTGGAGAGGATGGTAGAGACCCTTATGGAGGAAACTGGAACCCTGGGAGTAAGGATAAAAGAGGTCTATAGGGTAAAGGCGGAGCGTAGAATAGAGGAGTGGAGTATCAATATAGAGGGTAGATCCTATAGATGTAGGGTAAAAGTGTCCTACTATAAGGGTAGATTAATAAATGCAAAACCTGAGTACGAGGATGTGAAGAGGATAGCAGAGGATCTTAATAAACCCCTTAGATTGGTTTTAAAAAAGATTGAAAGAGAGGTATTTAAAAAGGTATCTTAAACCTTCCCAAAGGTATCCCCTCTTAACCCTCTCCTTAAAGTCTCGAGAGATATGACATCTTCATAGGGGATATTTCCCAGATTAACATGGGGACCGATGTTAAGTATAAAGTAGACCTGCTGATGTTTCTGAGGAGCCTCGAATATTACCTTCTCAAGAGGCACAGAGTTTATCAAGGTTTTAAAGTCCTCCACTTTGATATTGCCTTTACTGTCAAATAGACCTATAGATTTTCCACTTTCCCTTCCCTCTACAATAACGTAGTCAGCACCTACCTCTATATCTCTCTTTATCAGTTTTATTCTCTCCTCTAAAGTAATCTTTCTATCCATCTCTACACTCTTTTTTCCAACCTCTGTCAATACAGTGAAACCCCTCTCCTTCGCCTCTCTTATAACCTTCTCCCTCTCCTTTAAACTTAGGTCTATAGAACCATCTGATATCTCCACAGTATCAAAACCCAGCTCTTCACATTCATCTAGATACTCCTTAAATAGACCTTTGGAGTAGGCAACCTCAAATAGAGTGCCTCCAGGGTAGGTCTTTATCCCATCCCTTCTGTATATATCGATTTTTTCCTCTACAACATCTCTATCTAGTACTGCAGAGGTACCCCAACCAAACTTGGCAAAGTTTATGTACTCCCCACATATCCTTAGATAATCCCTGAGAAATGCTGGAGGCAGTCCCTTATCTAAGATCATGGTAATGCCTAACTTATCCTTAGGTTCTTCTAGAAATGCAAAGGCCTTCATATTTTTCAACCCTTAAATTTATATTAAAAAGAAAATTTTCGACAATATAAAAAATTTTTTCGAGTTAACTTACCACCACACCAGTTATAGACCTTCTACCGTAATCTACCACCTTCACATCTACGAAGGTTCTAAGGTTTAGACCCTCTCCTTTTATACCTACCAGTATGGGGTAGGTGCCAAGTTGTCTGCCAAAGTACAGGTTCTTCTCCCTCACCTCTAACAGTACATCCCTTAAGATAGTACCCCTGGGAATTACCCTCTTCAACATAGGTTTATCTATCTCCTCCCTCACCTTCTCCTTAAAACTAAGAAATAACTTCTTCCTCTTCATAGCCTTTTTAATATCCTTCATATCTATATCTGTGCCGTAGTAGGGTACCACCTGTCTTATATTTATCCTTCGTAGCATCAAACCCCTGTCGTATATCTCCTTCAGGTACTGGTAGTTTATCTTGAAGGTCCTCTTGGACTCCCCCTTTAACCCAAAGAGTAGGTTTATACCTGGAAGTAGGTAGGGGAGGCCGCTGGGACCTCTCCTACCTCCAATCTCGTTAAGTATCTCCACAGCCTTAAGGACATCCTCTGGTGTTGTTAATAGGTTGTTCATTTTAATTACCCTCTCGTCGAAACTTTCAACACCAAAGGCAGCCACATTTCCACTGGTACAGTATCTCACAAGTATCTTGGCAACCTCCCTGCTCTCCTCCTCATGTCTAGCTATTACTGCGGGATTGGCGTTGTCTATGTGGAGTACCTTTGGTCTAGCCCTACTCCAGATACCTTTGAATAATCTCTCTATAGCCTCAACGTTAGGTTTTGGCACCTCCTCCCTCTCACTCTCCAGGGACTTGTAGGAGAATATACAGGGCTGCCTACCTAGTCTAAAGTATCTAACACCTTGGTTGTACAGCGCCTCAATCTCCTCCACTATGTCCCTCTCCTCCCTGAATTTGGGAGCACCAAAACGTCTAGGCTCTGTACAGAAGGAGCACCCTCCACTTAGATATCTTGAGCATCCCCTGTAGGTCTCTATCTCCGCAACAACATAGGGGTAATAGGGGTGCTCCCTTACTATCCTGGCCCCCTTTACTGCAAACTCCCTTATATCTCTGTAATCCCTAAGTTGACGGTACTCCCTATCTACCTTCTCAAGGTTGAATCTGTTCTCTATGAGGTCAGAGAGGAGCATCTCAAGGTCTCCCTCTGCAACGAGATGGAAAAATGATTTATACTTCTCCTCGTCCTTTAAAGTACCCCCTTCCATGGAGGAACCAAATCTCGTTCCTGCAGGCCCTCCCAGGATCTTAATACCCTGATAGTTGTGGAGTATGGAGACAATCTCCTTCAAGGTGGCAGGTGTGGCGTTTAGATACTTTCCAGGTGTATGGGAGCCACATATGGCTATTACTACATCGAATCTGTTTAAATTATATCCCTTTTTCAACTCCTCCCTCAACTTGTCTATGGTGATGTAGTGGACATCCCTGTATCCGTAGTGATAGAGTACTCCGGCGGCGTATCTGGGGTAGGTGCCTATATAGGGTGGCACCCCCAACCCTGCAGGTTCATCTGTGTATCCATCTAGTATCAGGAATTTCATTCTCTCACCTTACCGTAAATTATTTATAGACATGAGGAGGAAAGATATTTCCGACAAAGAGGAGGGGTGTAGATAATGGATCTACTTGAAAAGGCCCTTGAATACATAAAAACCAACGACGTTAAGTTCATAAGGTTCCAGTTTGTGGACATCCTAGGGACTCCCAAGAACGTGGCCTACCCTGTAAAGGCTGGGGAGAAGGGCCTTGAGGAGTTAAGGGAGATATTTACAGAGGGGGTATACTTTGACGGTTCCTCAATTAAAGGTTTCGTTCCAATAGAGCACTCAGATATGCTGTTAAAACCTGACCTATCAACACTCTCTGTCCTACCCTGGAGACCTACAGAGAAGTCTGTTGCAAGGGTTATCTGTGACGTCTATACACCTGAAGGGAAACCCTTTGAGGGGGATCCAAGGGGTTGCCTCAAAAGAATAATGAACAAACTCAAGGAGGATCTAAATGGGGAGTACTTCGTAGGTCCTGAGCCAGAGTTCTTCCTGGTAAAACCTGATCCCCACAACCCACATAGGATGATCCCTGCAGACATTGGAGGATACTTCGACATGGAGCCCCTAGATGAAGCCCCTGATATCAGGAGAGATATAGTACTGGCCCTTGAGAACCTGGGCTTCCACGTAGAGGCCTCCCACCACGAGGTGGCACCTGGACAGCACGAGGTAGACTTCAAGTTTGACAACGCCCTTAAAACTGCAGACAGTGTAATTACCTTCAAGACCACTGTAAAGATGATTGCAAAGAAACATGGGTTGATAGCAACCTTCATGCCAAAACCCTTCTACGGTATGAACGGTAACGGTATGCACTGCCACCAGAGTATATGGCTAGATGGGAAGCCCTCCTTCTACGATGAAAATGGACCATATCAGTTAAGTGAAACCTGTTTAAGTTATATAGCAGGTATCCTGGAGCATGCCAAGGCCATAGTTGCAGTAACAAACCCAACAGTTAACTCCTACAAGAGGTTGGTCCCAGGTTACGAGGCCCCTGTAAATATAGCCTGGGCAAACAAGAACAGAAGTGCCATAATAAGGGTACCTGCCATAAGGGGTAAAGGTACAAGGATCGAGTTCAGGGCACCAGATCCATCCTGTAACCCATACCTGGCATTTACAGTGATGCTGGCAGCTGGTTTAGATGGAATAAAGAAGAAGTTAACACCACCAGAGCCTGTGGAGAAGAACATATTCAAGATGAGTGAGAAGGAGAAGAAGGAGTTGGGTATTGAGGCTGTACCCTCTAACTTAAAGGAGGCACTTGACGAGCTGGAAAATGATACAGTGTTGAAGAAGGCACTGGGAGACCACATATACGAGAACTTCATGGAGATTAAAACTGCCGAGTGGGACAGTTTCAGAACTGCAGTTACAGACTGGGAGACAAAGATGTACCTTGGAATACTCTAATTACTTTTTTTATTTTTTTAATTTTAATTTTCACACTTTTTTACTAATTTTTAAGGTGGAAAGTTGAGGGGGTATATCGTCGACAACTTAGCTGGTATATTCCCCCGTGAGAAAAGTGTTTTAGACCTTTTCAGGGAGAGGATTAACAGGGCTATTGAGAAAGATCAGGAGATCTCCTTTAAAATCGCTGTTGGATTTTTCTTTTTTGAGGGTTTTCAGAAGTTGTACCCGGAGCTTAAAAGGTTATATGAGAGAGGGCTTCTTAAGGAGTTTAAACTTGTAATGGGACCAGAAACTAGAAAAACTACCAAGGAAGTTTTGGAGGCCTTGAAAAGTGATGGAGCAGTGCTTAACAGTGAGACCTTTAACTTTCTAAGGGAGTTGTACAACAGTGGGAGATTTGACTTCAGGGTGTTCCTAGATAGAAACTTCCATATAAAGCTATACCTCTTTGAGATTGGAGATGAAATAGAGATATGGGCAGGTTCTGCAAATTTAACTAGAGGTGGGTTGGAGAGAAATATCGAGTTGATAGTCCCTGTATCTGCATTAACCTTTGAGGATAGGGATCTCTATAGGGAGTTTTTTGAGGAGATATGGAAGAGATCCACAGATAGGGTGGAGGATCTAAAGGTAATAGATGTAATTGGTAAGGCCTCCATCTCTGAGACTATCTACCTACATCCAAGGGATTTCATAGCAAACCTAATAAGGATCCTCAATAAGGGCTACCTTGTTAAGAATATAAGTGCAGACCTCTCCTATCTGGCAGAGTTTCAGCATATGAGTTACTACCTCTGTATAGACAAGTTAAATAGATACGGTGGATGTATCCTGGCCAACTCCTTTGGGCTAGGTAAAACTGACGTTGGGTGTATGGTAGCAAAGTACTACAGGGAGTTGGGTAAGAGGGTTTTGATTATCCATCCTCCAGTATTAAGGGAGCACTGGAAGAGAACCCTGGAGAAGGTTGGACTAAAAGAGGGGGATGTTGAACTACTGTCAAGGGGTAAACTTCAGAAGGGGGATTTTGACTACGAGAGATATGCAGGTGTTGATCTAATTGTGGTAGATGAGGCCCACCACTTCAGGGTTTCAAGACCAAAGTCCAATAGAAGGGGAAACTTAGAAAATATAGTAAAGGTCAACCCAGAGTCCCATGTACTTCTCATCACCGCCACACCGATAAATATCTCCCTTCTCGATTTCATAGATCTAGTAAAACTTTTTGTTAAGGGGAGATACAAGGAGAGGTTTGAATCGGAAGGTATCCTTGCCAAAATAAGGGAGGTGGAAAGGGATATTAAAAAAGGAACTATCACCCAGGAGACCATTAAGAAGTTAAATGAATTGATAAAGGTGTTTTCTGTAAGGATAGAGTGGCCAGACCTCCCACTTTACTTCAAGGAGGATCTTAAAAAAATTGCAGGTGTCGAGGATATAGAGGAGCCAGATGTAGTCCCTGTCAACTACAGGTACGACGAGGAAATTGCAGGTAAGATCTTCGATGAAGTTATACCCTTTCTAAGCCAGGTTAACTATGAGTATACGAAGCTGTGGGAGGGAGTATATAGGGAGGACAAGAACCTGATATGGTGGTATAAGTGGAGACTTTACAAGAGGCTTGAAAGTAGTATAATGGCATTTAGGGTAAGCTTGGAAAATTTTTACAGGAGAAATAGATTCCTTCTGGCATTCCTCAGGAAGGTTGCTGTTAATCCGGGATACTGGGAAGACACCACATTATTCAGCAAGAGTAGGCTGAAGAATATAAAAAATACATTCCTCTCCCTCCCAGATTCAAAGAGGGAAGAGGTGCTGAAGAGGATTGAGGAGGATATAGATACCAGTAGGAGGATGTTAGACAGTATTGAGGGTATTGAAAATCTTGAGGAGAGAGATGAGAAGATAGCCAAACTCCTTGAGATCCTTGAAAGGGAGAAGAAGCCAACGATTGTATTCTCTGAGTCAAAGGATACAGTGATCTACATAGGGAAGAGACTTGAAAGGCATGGGAAGTTTAAGTTCAAAGTTATCTACGGTGGAGAGGATTCCTCCAATAAGAAAGAAAGGGTAGAGAGGGAGTTTAACGAGGGTAAATTTGACATCCTCGTTACTACAGACGTGTTAAGTGAAGGTGTCAATCTACCTAGGGCCGATGTAGTTATAAATTTCGACCTCCCTTACAACCCTGTCCGACTTATTCAAAGGGCTGGAAGGGCTATAAGGATAAACAACCCTAAGAAGATTACAATATACAACTTTGTACCTGATGAAAGGATTGATAAGGAGTTGGAACTCTGTGAGAGACTTGCCGAAAGGATAGAGGTTATAATCTCAACTATTGGCCTGGACTTCCTTATCTGGGCTATGGAGGAGGGTAAATTAAAGGAAATATCTGAAAAGAATAGAAGGAGAACTGTGGAGCTTATAAGGGAGTACAAGTGTATGCTGGCAAGTAAGGACCCTCTAGAACTTGGTATGAGATTACCTCCTACACTCTCAAAGGAGGACAGGGCACTGAGAGATTTTATAAAGTTCTGGAACATCTCGGAGGAAACTGTTGAGTCCCGGGCCAGGACCTATGGAAAGCCCATATTCACCTCCCTGAAGAGGGTGGGGAGGGAGAGATACTTTGTTGTTTTTAAGTATAGAGGATCCATCTATACCCTGGGTGATTTGACCTTTTCTGATAAGTTGGCGGAGGGGAAAATAAGTAGGGAGGAGTTGGAGGAGATAAAGAGTTTAGTAGCGGAAAAGTGTTTAGAGATGGACAGGGAGTTTCTGAAAATAAGTTATAGAGATAGGGACAGGATCACCAGGGAGATAGAGAGGATACTGGAGGGAATGGAGAGGTTGAAGAAGATATTTAGAGATGTTGATATATCCACCCTCCCAAGGGGGGAGAAGGAGGACATTTTAAAAGCCCTGAAAAAGATTGAGAAAACTCCACCTTGGAGGAGGGAGGGGGAGATAAGGAAGTTAGAGAGTAAAGTAGAGCAGCTAAAGAGTAGAGGACATCAAAGAGTTCTAGATGAACCTGAGATTTTGGCCATATTGAAATACACATAAGGGTGATAATTTGGTAAAGTATAACCTGGATTATTTGAAGAGAAAGGGATTCTTTAAAAGGGCCATTCCGCTGGAGGATGTTGAGGGGGTGCTAGTTGACCAGGAGAATATGCTGGCCTATGTGGAGGTTTCCTCCAGGGAGGAGGTTGAAAGGATAAGGAAGAAGTTACTACCCTTAAAGGTTAACTATATCTGGTTTTACTTTCCATCTACAGGGAAGTTAAAAGTCTTTAGAAGGAGAGGTGAGATTAAGTGGTTCTACTACTCGCCCAACATGAGGAAAGACTACAGGAAAAGTAGAGAGGATAAGCTAAGGAAATTCTCCCCTGACAACATGAATATCCTCTTTGATATCAGGGATATTGTAGAGAAGTTCTACTGGGAGTTGTGGGAGCATAGGATCCTAATGGCCAAGAGTATAAGGGAGTTGAAGGAGGATAGAAACAAACTTCTCGTTGTTCAACGTTTTATCGACAGACTTATCTTCTTCTACTTCCTGGCCCAGTTGAAGCTTATAAAGATAAAGAGCGGGGGGATGGAGTGGGTCCTAGACAGGAGGAATACAAGGGAGTTCTTCCAGTGGATCTGTAACCACCTTAATGATAAGGAGCTGCAGGATTTTCTCAACAGGATATTTTTCGACGTTCTAGGAAAGACTAACGAGAGGGGTTTTATCTCAGAGGAGTTTGAGGTTGGAGGGGAGAGGTTCTCCATCCTTTCACCCTGTTTAAATGGAGGGTTGTTCATCGAGGAGAAGTTTGAAGGTATCCCAGAGAGAAAGATCAGGATCTCTGGGATAAGGGAGTTGATCCTCAATGTCCTTAACAACTACAACTGGATAATTGGAGAGGAGCTTCCAGAGGAGGAGGATGTTGTTGGAGATTTAACACCTGAGGTTATTGGACATATCTACGAGAAGTTCGTAGTCTCCCTGGAGCAGATAGGACTGGGAAAGATAAAGTTGGAGGATATTCAGAGGGTGAGGAGAGAGCTAAGATATGGCAGAAAGAAAATAGGCGTCTACTACACCCCCGAGGAGATCACCAACTACATCTCCATGAATACCATCTACCCCTATATCAGAGACAAATTAGGGGAGAGGTTTGGTAGTAAGGGGGAGGCCCTATTGGACAACCTCTTTAATAAGGAGGATTTTAGCAGGGAGGAACTGGAGATATTAAAGTACCTCTACTTTGAAGTGTTAACAAAGTTAAGGATCTGTGATAACGCCTGTGGTTCAGGGAGTTTTTTAATCGCCGCCGGAGATATCCTACTTGGGCTGTACAGTAGGGTTTTGAAAATTTTGGAGGAGCATCTAGGTGAAGATAGGGATGTTAAAAAGATTCTGGAAGAGATGGAAAAATCTCCAACGAGGAATTACTACATAGTTAGGCAGATAATTATAAACAACCTCTACGGAGTAGACTTAATGGAGGGGGCAGTTGAGATCGCCAAGTTAAGGTTTTGGCTCTGGCTGATATCCCAGGTTGACCCTAAAAGTATTGAGGGTAAAAGGATTGAAACACTGCCAAATCTAGACTACAACTTAATGGTAGGTAACAGCCTCATTGGATATGTGGACATTGAGGATGTGGATTTGGACTTTATAGCTCATAAAACTTTAGACTCCTGGTTGGGAATTAGTAAGGTGGAATGGCTTAAAAACCTGGCTAAAAAGATAAGGGAGTTTAAGACCCTACCATCTCACGAGGCTGTAAAACTAAAGGAGAAATTAAATAGAGAGTTGGAGAAAGGGAGGGAGTTCTTAAATGAGAAGTTCTACAATATGTTGAAGGCTAAGGGGGTTAAGATCTCCAAGGAGGAGTTTTTAAATTTGAAACCCTTCCACTGGGGCTTTGAGTTCTATGAAGTTTTTGATTTGGAAAAACCTAAGGAGGAAAGGGGTTTTGATATTATAATAGGGAATCCACCTTAT
>DQVW01000064.1 GCA_015661555.1 Methanothermococcus okinawensis | reverse complement strand
CCTCATCCTCTTAGGTTTCTCCTTATCAAAGGCCAGTTGGAACTGCCTCTCCCATAGGTGACGCTTTCTGGCAAGGGCCATCTCCCTCTCCATCTCCCAGGCTATCTTATTACCCTTTGCAACATCTGCAGCCTGAGCAGCTATTTTAGTGGCAATAAGTCCCTCCTTCACATCCTCCTCCTTCATCAGTCTTACATGTTCTGCGGGAGTTACATAACATAAAAAGTTTGCACCTGCATACCCAGCAAGAGCACCTCCTATGGCTGCAGTGATGTGATCGTAACCAGGTGCCATGTCAGTTACAACGGGACCAAGTACATAGAAGGGGGCGTTCTTACAGATGGACTTCTGGAGTCTTACGTTACTCTCTATGTTGTTAAGGGGGACATGACCAGGACCCTCAACCATGGCCTGCACCCCAGCCTCCCTACACCTCTCAACCAACTCCCCCAGTACTATAAGTTCATGTATCTGGGCCCTATCTGTATTGTCACATAGACAGCCAGGTCTCATGCCATCTCCTAGACTTATAGTTACATCGTGCTCCTTGAGAATCTCCAGGAGGTAGTCGAAGTTTTCATAGAGGGGATTCTCCCTCCCCTGATGGATAATATAGGCTGCCAGGAATGCCCCACCCCTACTTACTATCCCCATTAATCTATTACTTTTCCTCAAGGTTTCAACAGTCTCCCTGGTAACCCCACAGTGAAGGGTCATAAAGTCCACTCCCTCCCTGGCCTGCCTCTCTATAACCTTGAATATTAAATCCTCGTCCATGTCCACAACACTTCCGTACTTCTTCCTGGACTCAACCCCTACCTCGTATATAGGTACAGTTCCCAGGGGTAGGTTTGTATGCTCCATAATCTTCTTCCTTATCTCAGGTAGATTTCCCCCAGTACTTAGATCCATTATGGCGTCTGCACCGTATTCGTTGGCGATCTTGGTCTTCCTTATCTCCATATCTATATCTACACAGTCTGGAGATGTCCCAATATTCACATTTACCTTTGTCCTCAACTCCTCCCCAATACCCACAGGAGTAGTGTCTCTGTGAACATTCTTTGGAATAACAACGTATCCCTTGGCTATAAGCCTTCTCAGTCTTTCAGGATCTATCCTCTCCTTCCTGGCAACCTCTCTCATCTCCTCTGTTACTATCCCATTTTTAGCATCTGTCATCTGAGTCATGGAAATCACCGTGATAAAAGTTATTAAAAGAGGGGCATAATATTATAACCTTTATATTGAAATTTTTAAATTTAAATATTATCAAGAATTTATACGGTGAGGAGATGGGTGTACAGTTTGGTGACCTTATACCAAAGAGGGAGATAACCTTAAAGGATCTAAGAGGTAAAACCCTGGCTATAGATGGAATGAATGCCCTCTACCAGTTCCTGTCTGGTATAAGGTTGAGAGATGGTAGCCCCCTTAGAAATTCTAAGGGTGAGATTACATCTACCTACAACGGTCTCTTCTATAAGAACATATACATGTTGGAGGAGGGTATTACACCTGTATGGGTCTTTGACGGAGAGCCTCCCAAGTTGAAGTACAGGGTATGGGAGGAGAGGAGGAAGATGAAGGAGAAGGCGGAGGAGGAATACAGGAGGGCAAAGGAGGAGGGAAAACTGGAGGAGATGTACAAGTACGCCAAGAGAGTTAACTATCTGGACTCCAGGATAGTAAAGAATTCAAAGAGACTTTTGAAACTTATGGGTATCCCCTATATAGAGGCACCCTCAGAGGGAGAGGCCCAGTGCTCCTACATGGTGAAAAAGGGAGACGCCTATGGAGTTGTAAGCCAGGATTACGATGCACTTCTCTACGGGGCTACCAGGGTTATTAGAAATATCACCACAAATAAACCCCTGGAGTTAATAGAGTTAGAGGAGGTATTGAGGCATCTAGGTATAACCCTGGATTATCTAATAGATATGGCCATACTTATAGGTACAGATTATAACAGAGGGGGGGTAAAGGGAATAGGCCCAAAGAAGGCCTTGGAGATTGTAAAAAGTAAGAGGATAAAGGAGTATATTAAATATATTCCAAACTATCAGGAGATAAAGGAGATATTTAAAAATCCAAAGGTAACTGACAACTACGAGATAAAGTTGGAGCCTCCAGATGTGGAAGGTTTAAAGAAATTCCTAGTAGATGAGATGGACTTTTCAGAGAAACGTGTACTTCCCCATATTAAAAAGTTGGAGAAGTTATACGAGAGGAGGAAGCAGTCTACACTGGAGGCCTGGTTCTAAACCTGAGAAAAAGATTGAAGTGAGAAGATGATCAAGGAGTACAGATTTACAGGACTCTCGGCACTCCTGGTTATTCTACTGATATTTCTACTTCTCTTTCTCTTTACCTTACTTCTCTCCCCCATTATCATCTTACTTACACTTCTACTAATCCTCTACCTCATATATCAGCGATTTAAAAACTCTATAAGCCAGATGCTGAAAAATCTTAGGAAGAAGAAGATAAAGATATCCGAGGATTCTACCAGGGGTGAGTTGGAGATAGACCTTGTAAAGAGAACATCTGAGTCCTTGAAGTTAGACCCAGAGATGGAGGAGTTTATAAAGTACCTGGTAAGTAAGGGTTTCAAATACGACACTAAAAGTGGAAGACTCTACTACGGTAATAGGTTAGTTTATGCCATTTATAAAAAAACCTATCCTATTAACAACATCATTAGGCTCTACAACTCTAAACCTGAAGTGGATATTATAGTCCTGGGACTTAAGGGAACCCCTGACAATCCTAAATTTATCTTCTTTATACCTGTAGAAGAATCTAGGGAGAGGATGTCCATAGAGGAACTTAAGAGGTATTTAAAAAGATTATAGGTAGGGAAGGCTATGGATGTATACGAGGTTCTCTTTCAAAGGTGTCTAGAGCACACTGTTGTAGTGGATGGTAGGGAGGTTCCCCTCTGGGCTGTATCCAGGGAGGATATTGAGGGGGATAGGGTGGATTTTAGACTGCAGTGGAGGAATTTGCAGGATCTGGTAATATTTCTTTGTGGTCTTAGGGATAAACATATAGAACAGGAGAGGAAGATAGAACCTACCCCGCTTGTAAAGTTTCCCATAGAGGAGATATTGATAGGCATTGCCTTCTTAAAACCCTCTGAATGTTTAACTGATCCAAGGCTGGCCTGTATTGAGTATCTAAGTTACATCATAACTGCAAGGGTAGATTACCTCTCTAAACATTACTTCCAGGCTAAAAAACCCCTGAATACCACTATCTTTGACGAGGTCATTCTTAAATTTCCCCAAAAAAAGAATCTTAGAAATAACATAACAGATTTGAAAAAAATAGTAAATAAACTTAGGAACTTGGAGTTTGATATGTAATTAGGTATTTGGTGGGCAAAGGGTATAAGTTTCCATCCATCTTTCACTTAGACCTCTTCCTATTCCGTATCCCAGGGTGTAGGTTAGTTGTGACATGAGGTTAAATAGCCCTGGATACTTAGAAGGTGTATAATCTACAATTTCTGGGCTGGAGATATTTGCCAACTTCTGGGCCATCTCAACGGCATCCTCCTCAGTTCCTACGTAGTCCACAAGGCCTACTCTTTTAGCACCCTCGCCTGAATATATCTTACCATCTGCAACCTTCAGGGCCTCCTCCACTGTCATGTTTCTATTCTCAGCAACCCATTTCACAAAGTCCATATAGATCTCCTTCACTATACCCTCCAAATACTCCTTCTCCTCAGGTGTTAAAGGTCTATAGGGGGAACCCATGTCTTTATACTTCCCAGCCTTTATAACAGTTACATTTACACCCACTTTTCTCATAAGTTCGTAGTACTGTATCATGTCTAATCTAACACCAATACCACCTACAATGGCATGCTTCTCTGCCACTATGCATGTTGCAGGTGCTATCGCCATGTAGGCCCCAGATGTACCCATGGTCTCTACGTAGGCCACCACAGGTTTCTTCTCAGCTACCTCCTTAACCTTCCTTGCAAGTTTCTCACTTGCTATAACCTCCCCTCCAGGACTGTTCACCCTTAGGATTATGGCCTTGATGGTAGGATCTTTTTCTGCTCTATCTAGGGCCTCGATGTAGTCCTCGACACCTAGAGTCTCAGTGAATAGACCTTTATCCTGAGGATGAAGTATTAGTATCCCCTCTATATCTATCCTTGCAATATTGCCAGTTGAAATACCACCTGCAGCTAGGAGGAGTATGGCTCCCCCTATACTGAGGATTATCAGCAGCCCTATTACTAGCCCTATCCCTATAACAATATTCCTTCTACTCATGGTCTCACAGCTACTCTACCATCTTATAGGTGCCAGCCTTAGGTTCGTAAATGTAGCCCTCTTCAAGTAACTCCTCTAGTATCTTGTCAAGTTCGTACTCGTCTATATTTACAGTCTTCAGTAACTCCTCGTATTCTATAGATCCCCTCTCCCTAATGACCTTTAAAACCATGTCCTTCTTAGGTGTTTCCTCCCTGTACACCTCCTCTATAATACTCTCACTATAATCCTCAGAGGGCTCTTCACCCTCGTCCTCCATATACCTCCTTGTAATTTCAATTTCCAACTCCCTTAACTCCCTCCACTTCTCCCTCTCTTCATTTCTCACCTTGTAAAGCTCAAGGGAGATATAGGGGGATCCCTCAAATTGGCCAATCCTTCCAATTACATCTATAAGGTCTCCTTCACCAATATCCCTACCCCTCTTTTCAAAATCTTTTACAACCACCCCTCCCTCCAACTCAAAGGTGAGTATGGAGGTTTCAGAGATCTTCTTTACCTCTCCCAGCACCCTAACCCTGTGTATTCTCTTCCCCTCTATTATCAAGGTGTTATCTACTACTTCGTTCTCCAGTAGTTCCTCAGGTCTAATTTTGTATGCAGTCCATCTCCTCATAACCTCACCTGCATATCTATACTCTAAAACTCTTAATTTTGATCCTATAAAAAAGTAATATCGATATATGCAAATTGATAAATATAATCTCTGAAAAAATATGGTGCAGGGGGGGGGATTTGAACCCCCGAACCCCTATGGGACAGGATCTTAAGTCCTGCGTCTTTGGCCAGGCTCGACAACCCCTGCAAAATAGATCCATCACTAGATATTGTATACCTATATATAAATTTTTCGGTAACAGAGGGAAGATCTTAAAAGATTTTTATGGGGTATTGTAATTAATAAGAATCTAAAACATTAAAAAGGTGATAAACTTGGAGAACTTCTCAGAGTGGTACAGCGAGATACTGGAGAGGGCTGAGATATACGACGTTAGATATCCTATAAAGGGATGTGGTATCTATCTACCCTATGGATTCAAGATCAGGAGATACACCCTGGATATATTGAGGAGACTTTTAGAGGAGAGGGGACATGAGGAGGTTCTCTTCCCTCTACTTATCCCCGAGGATCTCCTTGCAAAGGAGGGAGAACATATAAAGGGATTTGAGGACGAGGTGTTCTGGGTAACCCATGGAGGGAAAAAACCCCTGGAGGTAAAATTGGCTCTGAGGCCAACCTCTGAAACTGCCATATACTATATGATGAAACTCTGGATAAAGGTGCACAAGGATCTACCTATAAAGATATATCAGGTTGTTAACACCTTCAGATACGAGACAAAACATACAAGACCCCTTATAAGGTTGAGAGAGATAATGACATTTAAGGAGGCCCATACTGCCCATGCAACAGGGGAAGAGGCTGAGAATCAGGTTAAGGAGGCTATAGAGATATATAAGGAGTTTTTCCATGAATTAGGTATTCCTGTTATGGTATCTAGGAGACCTGAGTGGGATAAATTCCCAGGTGCCCAGTATACAGTGGCCTTTGACACCATATTCCCAGATGGAAGGGCGATACAGATAGGTACTGTCCATAACTTGGGGCAGAACTTCTCAAGGACCTTTGACTTGGAGTTTGAAACCTTAGAGGGTGGAAAGGATTACGTCTATCAGACATGTTACGGTATATCAGACAGGGTTATAGCCTCTATTATAGCCATCCATGGGGATGAAAAGGGTCTTGTCCTACCTCCTCAGGTTGCCCCAATCCAGGTGGTTATAGTACCACTTCTATACAAGGGGAAGAGAGAGGTGGTGGAGGAGAAGGCATTGGAGCTCTACAAGCTGTTAAAGGAGATGGGAATTAGGGTGGAAATAGACAACAGGGATATTAGGCCAGGTAGGAAGTTCTACCACTGGGAACTTCGAGGGGTACCAGTTAGGATAGAGATAGGTCCAAAGGATCTGGAGAATAAGGTGGTTACCATCTACAGGAGGGATACTGAGGAGAAGTATCAGGTAAGGAAGGAGGATATTAAGGAGGAAATACTGAGCCTCTTTGAGAGGATAAAGGAGAATATGAGAGAGAGGGCTAGGGAGAGGATGGAGAGGTACATCACCACCCTGGATTTCAGTGAGGATACTCCTCTCGAGGAGATAGTGAAAGAGGTAAGGAAGAATCTTAAAGAGAGGAAGGGGGTAATCCTTATACCCTACAGTGAGAGGGTATACAGTGAAGACTTAGAGGAGAAGGTAGAGGCCTCCATCCTTGGAGTAACAGAGTATAAGGGGAAAAAGTACGTTGTAGTTGGAAGGACATATTAACGAGGTATCTATGTTGGACTTATCCTTAAAGGAGGCCTCCTTAATTGGACTTGGAGGATTCCTTGGAGCTATATTTAGGTATATTCCAAAATATCATGGCGGATAACCTTCCAGCCTCCCATCTTCATCGGAGGAACTTCCCACATCTTCAGGGCTCTCAGGCGGATGTTAACTGTATCTCTATGTGCTTCAAAGCCACAGTTACACCTACTTGTTATATAGCCAATGTTGCTATCCTCTACAACAGCCCTTCCCCAGTGAAGGTTAAGTCACTATTTTTAGAGGGGGTGCGGAATTCGGAAGGTGCTGGGACAGGAGTCCATAGCGAGATTTTCGCAGGGGTGCGGATCTCGTCATTATTTTGGGTTTTACCCTGGGGGTAAGAGGGTTGTAGGTACGAATTTTTTCGGGGGTGCCCGGAAGTTGAGTTCCGGGGTTCTGAAAGGGGGTGTGGATTTCAGCAATAATGCTAGTTTTGGTTGGGGTATTATACTATCTCAGGTACGAAATTCGTCGTGATTTGCTGAAAAAACCGGGATATGGAAATCGTGAAATGGGACGAATTTCGTACCGGGGTATCAGGGGGTTTAATGGGGGGTATTAGAATCCCTGATCCGAATTTCGGCATAATGAGGGGTGTTACCCCAGGGTTATGGGCCCTCAAAGTACGAAATTCTTCCAGGGGGTCCAAATTTCACATTTTTGGCTAGCAGACGGGGGGTGCGGATTTCGGAACCCTCCGGGACACGAGTCCATTGGCAGATTTTCGCGGGGGTGCGGATCTCGTCAAAATAACCGGCTTTACCCTGGGGGTAGAGGGGTTATAGGTACGAATTTTTTCGGGGGTGCCCGGAAGTTGGATTCCGGGGCTCTGAAAGGGGGGTGTGGATTTCGGCAATAATACTAGTTTTACCTAGGGGGTTATACTGTTCTAGGTACGAAATTCGTCATGACTTGTTGGAAAAACCGGGATATGGAAATCGTGAAATGGGACGAATTTCGTACCGGGGTATCAGAAATCCTGAGAGGGGGTATTAGAATCTCTGATCCGAATTTCGGCACAGTTAGGGGTGTTACCCTAGGGTTATCCACCCTTAAGGTACGAATTTCTTCTGGGACCCCCAAATTTCACATTTTTGGACAACAGAAGGGGGGTGCGGATTTCGGAACCCTCCGGGACACGAGTCCAGGGCGAGATTTTCGCGAGGGTGCGAATCTCGTCAAAATAACCGCCCCTACCCCTGGGTTAACCCCACCAAAGGTACGAAATTTTCACACCCACCCATAATTTCCTCACTGTGAACAATTTCCCCCCGGTACGAAATGCGGCACTGGAGTTCCGAATATCTTCCAAAAATAGGGCTTTATTAATGAAATTCGTCAAAACCTTTCCAACGAGTCCATAGCGAGATTTTGGAAGGGTACGAATTTCGAACGACCCCCAGAATTTCACACTATAAGTGAAAATTGAGGGGGTTGAT
>DQVW01000019.1 GCA_015661555.1 Methanothermococcus okinawensis | reverse complement strand
TGGTACTCATCTACAGGGTATCCTCAGAGGTTTACCATAGGATACCTACTTTGGAGAAGAGTGTAGTTATAGGGCAGGATCCCCAGTACTGGAATTCCAGGTTGTCTCCAAAGGCCTATTTATACACGGTATACGGAGGTATTGAGAACTTTAAAAACCTTATACTCTAGCTGCTAAGTGATGTAGTAGAGGGTGTTAAGTACAAAGATCCTGTGAAGTTCCCACTCCAGGGTATCTACCTAAGGGAAGGTGAAGGTATTAGGATATACCAGGATCTTCAGGATTTCTTAAGGGAGAGGGGGTTTAATAAGAGTTACACCCTTGGCATCTTATTCTCAAGGCACTACCTGGTAAACGAGGACATGGAAGTTGTGGACATGTTGATAGATAAGTTGGGAGAGCACTTCAACCTTATCCCTGTATTTACCTATGGGACTAGAAATGGGGATCTAGGGGCCTGGAGCAGTGCTGAATGTATAGAGATATAGTAAGTCACTACAAGTCTTACCAGGAGTGGGAGAGGGATAAAAATGGGCTATCCTTTGAGATAGGTTGGAGTGTTGCACTTCCAGAGTTGGAGGGTGTTATCGAGCCCATAATAGTAGGTACCACTGAGAGGATAGGAGGTCTAGAGAGGAGGAAACCCATTGAGGAGAGGGTGGAGAAGTTAGTTAGGAGGATTAAGAGATGGATGAAGTTGAAGCACAGGGATAAGAGGGAGAGGAAGGTGATATTTATAATTCACAGTAACGCCTGTGCCTCCCTTGAGGCTACCCTTGGTAGTGCCGCCCACTTAGACACCTTCCAGAGTCTAGTTTAACATTATGAGGGTATTCCAGAGAGTGGTGATCAACTGGCTAAGATGATACTGGAGAGGAAGGCGATAGGAGTACTTCAACAGTCTTCCAGAGGATGTTAAAAGGGAGGTAAGGGAAACCTGGGGGGGATTTAAGTGGTATGGTTTATAGGGACAGGGATGGTAGAAGGAAGATAGTAATCACCGGTTTGAAATTTGGAAATATCTATGTTGCCGTGCAGCCAAAGAGGGGTTGTACAGGTACAGGGTGTGATGGAGGTGTATGTAAGGTACTTCACGATCCAGAGTGCCCTCCAACCCATCACTACCTTGCCACCTACAAGTACTTCAGGGAGATAGGGGATGTAATCGTCCACGTAGGTACCCATGGAACCCTGGAGTTTCTACCTGGTAAGAATGTGGGACTCTCAGGGAGGTGTTATCCAGATATTCTCATAGGTGACATCCCCCACATCTATATCTATAACTCAGATAATCCTCCAGAGGGTACAGTGGCCAGGAGGAGAAGTTACTCCACCCTGATAGATCACATGCAGGCCCTTATGGTTGACGCCTTCCCCCAGGAGTTGGAGACCTTAAGTAAATACGTGGAGGAGTATTTGAAGGAGATGGATCCCTCTCGAAGGCATCAGTTGGAACACCTTATCCTCGAGGAGGTGAAGAGGACCGATATAAAGGGTCTCTCTGAAAGGGTTAGGGAGATGGAGGAGAGGGGTACACTTCACCAGGGGTTTAGGGAGATATTTGAGGATATAAGGAACGTTTGAATACGGTAGAAGTGAGAGGTTGAAGAGGTATATTGAGGATGTACTCTCAGGTAGGGATATTGAAGATAAGGGGTTAAAGGAGAAGATACTGGAGATAGATAGGAGGATAGAGGATTCAAGGGAGATAGAGAGGGTATTGAGGGCATTTGATGGAAGGTATATAGAGCCAGGTCCCTCAGGTCTGATAACCCGTGGGGAGGGTGGATATACTACCTACCGGTAGAAACTTCTACTCCCTAGATCCCTACTCCATACCAACGGAGGCCAGTTATCGTGTAGGGTGTATTCTCGCTGAAAAACTTGTTGAGAGGTATTTAAAAGAAGAGGGAAGGTATCTAGCGAATGTGGCTATATACTGGATGTGTTCAGATATCATGTGGTCAGATTGGGAGGTGATGGCACAGATACTCCATCTATTAGGGGTAAGGCCAAGGTGGAGAAGGGGGAGGGTAGTAGGTGTAGAGGTGATCCCCTTAGAGGAGTTGAAGAGACCAAGGATAGATGTAACCTTGAGGGTAAGTGGGATACTTAGAGACAACTTCCCAAATTGTATAGAGATTGTTGATGAGGCTGTTTTAAAGGTTGCCAAACTTGATGAGCCTCCTGAGATGAACTTCCTGAGAAAACATGTGTTGAAGGGTATTGAGGAGGGCCTCTCATTTAGGGAGGCCACCTACAGGATCTTCTCCTCAAAACCAGGTAGCTATAGAAACGGTGTAAAGTATGCCATATACGCCAGTGCCTGGGAGAAAGAGGAAGACCTAAAGGATGCATTTTTACTGTGGAACTCCTACGCCTATGGGAAGGGGGTCTATGGGGTAAGGGCAGAGAGACCCTTTGAGATGTTGTTGAAAAGGGTGGATATAACCTATAACAAGGTTGTAAGTGATGAGTACGACCTCCTGGGATGCTGCTGTTACTTCGGTGTTCAGGGGGGCTTAATTAACGCTGCAAGGGTTATCTCTGGTAGGGATGTTAAATCCTACTACGGTGATACCAGGAGGTTGGAGGATATAAAAATAAGAACCCTGAAGGAGGAGATTGAAAGGGTAACTCTATCGAAACTCCTAAATCCAAAGTGGATAGAATCCATGAAAAAACATGGATACAAGGGAGCTGGAGACATCTCCAAGAGAATAGGGAGGGTATTTGGGTGGAGTGCAACAAGTAAGGAGGTGGACACCTGGATATTCGATGCCATCTACTCCACCTTTATCAAAGATGAGAAAAATAGGAAGTTCTTTGAGAGAAACAATCCCTATGCACTTGAGGAGATTGGAAGGAGGTTACTTGAGGCCTATAAAAGAGGTCTCTGGAGTGCAGATAAGGAGACTTTGGAGGACTTGAAGAGGAGATACATGGAGGTGGAGGGGCTTATGGAAGATAGTTATCA
>DQVW01000067.1 GCA_015661555.1 Methanothermococcus okinawensis | reverse complement strand
TGTTATCCCTTAGATCCACTATCTTCGCACATCTACCTGGGAGGAAGGAGGGGTGGTTGTAATTCTCCAGTTTGTAATCAATATTTAACTCCCTCAGTACACTTTCCCCATAACTCTTTACCTCGTTGAAGTTTGCACGTGGATGGGTTATGACAAAGGCCAACTTTGTAACCTCCCTCCAACCTCTCTCCCTATCCATCTCAACAACATCACCCACCTCGAATATCTTCTGAGGTAGATCGTTTACCTTGTTTATATAGAGGGTCTCTAGGAGTAGAGGTAGTATCCAGGTTCTAACAACCCTGTGCTCTATAGATGCAGGTTTCAACACCTCTATATACCTCCCCTCCTCTACCTCCATATTCATCCTCTTGAAGAGTACATCCTCGTTGGAGAGGGTTAAGTTGACAACCTCGTAGAAACCGTGACCTATCATGATACTTCTGATGTACTCCAACTTCTTCTCCAGAGGGTGTTTCTCCCCTATTGTAAATACCTCTGGAAGTGACCCTGTGAATCTATGGTATCCGTAGTGTATTGCAACCTCCTCTATGAGGTCCACCTCCTGAAGTATATCCACCCTGTAGGCAGGCACCTGAACTGTTATACTCTTTCTCTCGTAGTTGTACTCCCCCTCCATCCTGGCCCTTCTCAGGGTGTTTATTATCTCTCCAGGATTTAGGTTTAAACCTAACCTTTTATTTACAAGATCTACAGAGACCTCGTGGATCTCGGGACTGAGATCTGGGTATACCTTGGAGTCCTTCCCCTCTATATTTACCTTAACTGAGTGAATATCCCCTCCCCTATCTGCCAGGGCACATACTATAATATTCAGGGCACTCTCAACCCCATGGGGGTCAGTTCCTGTAACATCTATCAGTAGATTTCTCGTCTCGGTAGTTACCCTTGTAAGGTTTCCATTTATTATAGGTGGCATGGAGAGGACGTTTCCATATCTATCCACTATTAGGGGATATCTGTCCCCAGAGATCAGGTGACCATACTTTATACCCTTTTCATGTTTCTCCAGGATCTCCCTCGGTGTCATCTCCCTATCCCATCCCAGGGGTTCAAATTTCACATCCTCCCCAGATACCTCTTTATAGTAGAAGGGAGGGGTCACCTTATCTAGATCGTGGATACCTATTGCAACCTTTCTCCTATCCCTTCCTATTGTCCAGTGTAACTTCTCCTGGAGTTCTATCAAACTCTCTAACAGGTAGTTATCTATTCTCAGGTTTTTCACTATGGCAAAGGCACAGTAGGGTCTACTTCTTACACCCTCAACAAATACCTCTACCTGGGAGGGGTAGACCTGATACCTAGGCATACCCACCTCTATACCTGTAAAGCCCCTGAAACCCCTTGCAAGGCCCTCAACACTTAGGTAGTCAGGCCTGTTAGGATTGACGGAGAAGTGTATTACCTTCTCTTTTCTACCATCTATAACCTCCTCGTATATCCCCTCCACCTCCACACCCATCATGGGGAACTTCTCCTCTATAGTACTGTCTGTGAGGCTTACATTGACGAGATTCTCCAGGTCCCTCTTTACAACCTTCACAGTTGGCATGGCATCACCTTTAATCAGTAGTCAGTCTCCATTAACCTCCTTATTCTATTTACCCCATCAATCTCTCTAATAACCTCTACAACCTCCTCTGGTACAAGGTGCTCCCATTTCTCCCCCTCCAACATCCTCCTCCTTATCTCCTTTCCAGAGTATTCACTTCTATTGTATAACTTAGGCCTTTTGACAGTGTATCCCCTCTCCATAAAAAGTTCCCTTACCAGGGGATTACCTGTGTATACTAAGTCAAAGGGTGGGGTTAAGGCCTCTACGTAGGACACCCATATGGCGTTAAACTCTATGTCCTTTATGGGGATAACGTAGTATGGGAAGTTGTATCTCTTAAGGGTTTTAGTTATCATCATTATTCTCTCTCCCGCTGTAAAGGGATCGTTAAGGGTATGACTTTTTTGAGCACTCCCTATACCTATGATAATCTCATCTACCTCTTTGGATATCTCCTCTATAATGGAGAGATGCCCCTTATGGAAAGGCTGCCACCTTCCTATTAAAAATGCCCTCAACCTTTCACCTGCTATTGAGTATCCTTTTACACCTGGGGCAGATCACCTTTGAACCTACGTAGTAGAGCCTGTATCCACATTCACATCTCATCTCTTTAACCTTAAGATCCTTTAAGTTGATAACTAGATATTTATTAATATCCTCTGTCATTGGGACACCTGAAAGACCCTTTATTCCCTGGTAACAGAAAGTATTATATATCAATATGGCAAAGATAGAAAGCAACAACTGGCCACTATTTTTTTAGAGGTTATCCTTAAATTACGGTGAAAGAGAATGGATTTAGAAAAAAAACTGGAGAAAACTATACTACCTCTTTCAATACGAAAGGAATTAATGGAGAAGATTAAAAAGGAGAATATCACAGACGAGGAAATTATAGATGAGATTATAGCTGAGACTGAGGAGGCCTATAGAAAAACACTTGTGGAACCTAACGAGGCTGTAGGTATTGTGGCCGCCCAGTCCATAGGGGAGCCAAGTACCCAGATGACCATGAGAACCTTCCACTATGCAGGGGTTGCAGAACTTAACGTTACCCTAGGTCTCCCAAGGATGATAGAGATTGTAGATGCCAGGAAGGAACCCTCAACCCCTATCATGACTATCTATCTAACTGAGGATTACAGGTACGACAGAAAAAAGGCCGAAGAGGTTGCAAGGAATATAGAGAGTATAACAGTTGAGGACATTGCTAAAGATATAAGCATCGATCTAGTTAACAACTGTATAAATGTAATTCTAGATGAGGAGAAGATGGGTAAAAGGGATATCACAGTGGATGACGTGGTCAACGCCATTAAAAAGAAGATGAAGTTGAAGATAGAGGTGGAGGGAAATATACTCAAGTTGATAATTAAGTCCCCCTCACTAAGGGCCCTCAGTAAGAGGATCCCCAAGGTCAAGTCCATACATCTCAAGGGGGTACCAAACATCTCCAGGATAATTATAAGAAGGGACGACACCACAGGGGAGTACGTCCTATACAGTGAAGGTTCCAACCTAAGGGAGGTATTTAAAGTTGAGGGTGTAGATACCACCAGAACTACTACAAACAACATTATAGAGATCCAGGAGGTACTAGGTATAGAGGCTGCAAGGAATGCCATTATCAACGAGATGAGGGAGACTCTAAATCAGCAGGGACTTACAGTGGATATCAGGCACCTTATGCTAGTTGCCGATATTATGACTGCAGATGGTGTGGTAAAACCTATAGGTAGACATGGTATCTGTGGAGAGAAGGCCTCAGTTCTTGCAAGGGCGGCATTCGAGGAAACTGTAAAGCACCTCTACAAAGCTGCCGAGAGGGGAGAGGAGGATAAGTTAAACGGTGTCATAGAGAATATTATCGTTGGAAAACCTGTATCTGTTGGAACTGGATGTGTGGATGTTTACATAGATAGGGATTACGAAGAGGGTAGGGATAAGGAGAGGCAAAAAGTATAAATATTTAAATAAATAATAGGGATATTGATTATTTTTTCCCAACTCTTTTTCTGTTTTTTCTGTTTTTAAAAACTATTTTATCAAAATCTATCAAGATGAGGAGGTAAGGGAGTATGGACATCAACAAGGCTATAAGAACTGCCGTTGATACTGGAGAGGTAGTTCTAGGTTCTAGGCAGGCTATTAGATCTATCAAGCATGGAAAGGGTAAGTTGGTAATTGTAGCTGGGAACTGTAAGGAGGACATAATAGAGGATGTTAAGTACTACGCCAAGTTGTCCAACATCCCTGTTTATATCCACGATGTAAACTCCCTGGAGTTAGGGGCCATCTGTGGAAAACCCTTCCCTGTTTCTGTGATGGTGATACTGGATCCTGGAAACTCTGACATTTTAGATATGGTTAAAAGTGAGGGATAAGGTGATAGTTGATGAAGGTTAAGTTGACAACAGATGATATAATGAAGATCAACTTCTTTGAAAAGTTAACAGGGGCAGAGGTAATCGACTGTGTATCTGACGACGAGAGGATAGTCTTCGTTGTCAAGGAGGGTAACATGGGAGCGGCAATTGGAAGGGGAGGGGAGAACGTTAAAGCTGCCATGGAGAAGTTTAACAAGAAGGTGGATATTGTAGAGTACTCCAAGGATTTAAAGAAGTTTGTAAGGAAT
This sequence comes from Methanothermococcus okinawensis, assembly GCA_015661555.1. Lineage (GTDB taxonomy): Archaea > AGJL01 > Methanococci > Methanococcales > Methanococcaceae > Methanofervidicoccus > Methanofervidicoccus okinawensis_B. The sequence continues at coordinate 3,833 of DQVW01000067.1, read as the reverse complement.
ATCTTTGAGCCTCTGAAGTTGGAGGATGTATGGGTAAAGAAACAGAACGGTAAGTTGGTGGTTTATATCAAGGTGGATCCAAAGCTTAAGAGGGCTATTATAGGAGAGGGGGGGAAAAATATAAATAGAGCAGTAACTATAATGAGTAGGCTCTCCGATGCAAAGAGTATTAGGGTGGTCTCTGGTTTCAGAAAATCCAGGATGCCACAGAGGAAATTTAAAAGAGGGCCTGCAAAGGATGTTGTTAAGAAACCTAAAACAAAGGAGGAAACACCTGATAAATCTAATCAGGAGGAAAACCAGTAAGGAGGTGATAATACATGCCTGGAAGTAAAGCTCCAAGAGGAGAATTTGCAGGGAGAAAGTTAGTACTAAAGAGAAAGAAGTGTAGATGGCATGACTACAAGTATGTAAGAAGGGTCTTAAGGTTAAAGGAGAAGTACGACCCCCTTGAGGGGGCCCCTATGGCAAGGGGTATAGTTATTGAGAAGGTTGGGTTGGAGGCAAAGCAGCCAAACTCCGCAATTAGAAAGTGTGTTAAAGTACAGTTGATCAAAAATGGAAGGGTAGTTACAGCCTTTGCCCCAGGAAACCACGCTATAAACTTCATAGATGAACATGACGAGGTAATCATCGAGGGTATTGGAGGTCCAAAGGGTAGAGCTAAGGGGGACATCCCAGGGGTTAGATACAAGGTAGTTATGGTAGGTAAGAACTCCCTAAGGGAACTTGTTAGAGGTAGACAGGAGAAGGTTAAGAGATAAATAGAGGTGATAGGGTGGAGATCAAACTCTTCAACAGATGGGACACCACGGAAGTTGTTGTTAGGGATCCGAGCCTTAGGAGCTATATAAACATTAGACCTATTATTGTACCTCATACTGCAGGGAGAAACACCAAGAAGATGTTTGACAAAGTCAAGATGAACATTGTAGAGAGACTTGCAAACAACCTTATGAGAAGGGAGCAGAACACAGGTAAGAAACACAAGGCCCTTAAGACAGTTGAGGAGGCCTTTGAGATTATAGAGAAGAGGACAAAGAAGAACCCTGTCCAGGTGCTAGTTGACGCCCTTGAAAATGCAGGGCCAAGGGAGGAGACCACCAGGATATCCTATGGAGGTATAACCTTCCTACAGTCCGTGGATGTATCACCTTCCAGGAGATTGGACATAGCACTGAGGAATATAGCCCTAGGGGCACAGTACGCTGCAAGAAAAAACAAGAAGTCCTTTGCCCAGTGTTTAGCCGAGGAGATAATATACGCTGCAAGGGGAGATATTCAGAGAAGTTACGCCGTTAGAAAGAAGGAGGAGAAGGAGAGAGTAGCAGAATCTGCGAGATAATTTAAATACTGGTTTTTTTTATTATAACTATCACAAAATCTAGAAGGAGGAGATTATGGGTAGAAGAGCAAAGATGATTGAAAAGGTTAAGAAGTTAATGGAGATGCATGACAGGATTAGAAATATCGGTATCTGTGCCCACATAGACCACGGTAAGACTACACTCTCTGACAACTTACTTGCTGGAGCAGGAATGATCTCCAAGGAACTTGCAGGGGAGCAGCTGGCCCTGGACTTTGACGAGGAGGAGGCTGCAAGGGGTATTACCATCTATGCAGCTAACGTCTCCATGGTTCACGAGTACGAAGGTAAGGAGTACCTGATAAACCTCATAGATACCCCAGGACACGTAGATTTTGGAGGGGACGTTACCAGGGCTATGAGGGCTATAGACGGGGCCATAGTGGTTGTATGTGCTGTGGAGGGAGTCATGCCTCAGACTGAGACTGTACTGAGACAGGCACTTAAGGAGAGGGTTAAACCTGTCCTCTTTATAAACAAAGTAGATAGACTGATAAACGAGTTGAAGTTAACACCTGAGGAGTTGATGAACAGGTTTGCAAAGATCATAAACGACATCAACAAGTTGATACTTAAAATGGCTCCTGAGGAGTTTAAGGACAAGTGGCTTGTAAATGTATCTGACGGTAGTGTAGCCTTTGGTTCCGCCTACTACAACTGGGCGATATCTGTACCCTTCATGCAGAAGAGGGGTGTAACCTTCAAGGACATTATAAAGTACTGTGAGGAGGACAGACAGAAGGAACTTGCAGAGAAGGCTCCACTTCACGAAGTAGTTCTGGACATGGTAATTAAACACCTGCCAAACCCACCAACTGCCCAGAAGTACAGAATTCCAAATATCTGGAAGGGAGACCTTAACTCGGAGATAGGTAAGGCCATGATAAACTGTGACCCCAACGGTCCTCTGGCAGGTATTGTAACAAAGATTATAATGGATAAACACGCCGGTGCAGTTGCTGCCTGTAGACTATTCAGTGGTAGGGTGAAACAGGGAGATGAACTTTACATGGTAGGTATAAAGCAGAAGGCAAGGGCTCAACAGGTTGCCATATTCATGGGTCCAGAGAGGATACAGGTACCAAGTGTCTCAGCTGGAAACATCTGTGCTATCTCTGGGTTGAAGGAGGCTAGTGCAGGGGAGACTATCTGTAAGCCAGAGTGTATTATAGATCCACCATTCGAGTCTATAACCCACGTCAGTGAGCCTGTTATTACAGTGGCTATAGAGGCTAAGAATACCAAGGACCTTCCAAAGTTAATAGAGGTCCTTAGACAGATAGCAAGGGAGGACAACACAGTTAGGGTGGAGATCAACGAGGAGACTGGGGAGCACCTGATAAGTGGTATGGGGGAGCTCCACATAGAGATTATAACCAAGACTAAGATAGAGAGGGATGCAGGTATCGAGGTAGAGGTTGGGGAGCCTATAGTGGTATACAGAGAGACTGTAACTGATAGATCTCCAGTAATAGAGAGTAAGTCCCCTAACAAACACAACAAGTTGTACTTCGTAGTGGAACCCCTGGAGGAGGGTGTACTTAAGGCCTATCAGGAGGGTAAGATTAAAGACGAGGACTTCAAGAAGAGGACACCGCCTGAGGTAGAGAAGGTACTTGTAGAGGCTGGTATGGATAAGGAGGAGGCTAAGAGGGTAATGTCCATATACGGAGGAAATGTATTTATCAACATGACTAGAGGTATCGTCCACCTAGACGAGGCAAGGGAGTTGTTAATTGAGGGTTTCAAGGAGGCTATGAAAAGTGGTCCTCTAGCTGGTGAGAAGTGTCTCGGAGTGAAGGTTAAACTTGTAGATGCCGTATTCCACGAGGACGCCATCCACAGAGGTCCATCCCAGTTGATTCCTGCTGTTAAGTGGGGTATAAGGGAGGCCATGTTAAAGGCAAAACCTGTACTCCTAGAGCCTATGCAGATGGTATATATCAACACACCTCAGGATTACATGGGGAATGCAATGAGGGAGATAAGCAACAGAAGGGGACAGATACTGGATATAGAGCAGGAGGGAGATATGACAGTTATAAAGGCAAAGACACCAGTGGCAGAGATGTTTGGATTTGCCAGTGCAATTAGAGGTGCTACCCAGGGTAGATGTCTCTGGAGTACAGAGTTTGCAGGTTTCGAAAAGGTACCTAGTGAATTACAGGAGAAGGTAATTAAGGAGATAAGGGAGAGAAAGGGATTGAAGGTGGAGTAAATTCACCACAAAATATATATATCTCTTTATGATAATAGGAATAGCAATCTTTTCCACTCCTTTAAAATTTTATTTTTTATTAAAAATAAAAACTAGATGAGGTAGGAGCATGGCAAAGAAGAAGCCAGTACTAAACGTAGCATTTATAGGACACGTAGATGCAGGTAAGTCCACAACAGTAGGTAGATTACTACTGGACAGTGGTGCCATAGACCCACAGGAGTTAGAGAGGTTAAGAAGAGAGGCTGA
>DQVW01000091.1 GCA_015661555.1 Methanothermococcus okinawensis | reverse complement strand
GAAACCCACCCCGAAAATAGGCAGCCATTCCCTTCGGGGACGAGGGCACCCCTAGAAGAGGGGGTTGATAGGCTAGGGATGTAAGCACCGAGGGGGTCTTCCCCCGAGGTGTTAAGTCCGCTAGTACTAAGTGCCCGAGGGATATACTGGAGTACCTGGACACCTAAAGGTACAGGGGCTTATGGGGCCCTAAAAAGGAAGGAGAAAAATTATTTTTTTTATAAAATAATATTCATAAATTTAAATATATCATTACCAAAGTATGGTATCCCCCCTGTCTATTCTCTCCAGGAGGAATATCATTAAGGAGGCTGCCACTATATCTGCAGTAGTACCTGGGTTCAATCTATTCCCATCCCTGGAGAGGTAGACATCGAATCTTTCAATATCCTCTTTTTTAAACCCCCTCTCCATTATCCCCCTGGCAACCCTGGAGACCTCCCTGGCAACCTCTAGGTTGTTCTTCCTTGCAATTAAGGTATCTGGATACTTAGATAGGAGGTGGATGTAGGTCCTAGTAACTGCCCAGTTAATATCCCTCTCCTCCTCGTAGTAGTGCTTTAACAGGTTGTAACCTTCAAAGGATATCTTGAACCCCTCAACCCACTCCCTTGCTATGTTGTCCCACTGGGAGGATATCCTAAATACCTCATAGAGTGTTAGATTCTCCTCAATTAACCTCTTTTTTCCTTCCTCTCCTTTAACATCTGGACCTCTCTCTGGAGGATTTAAATAGGGCATGGCTATATTGATGGCATCGTATACATCTAGACTGTCCTCTACAGTTGTACCTCTAACTATCTCTACCATCTCCCCTCTCAACCTCTCACTGTCAAAGCTATCTATAACTCCGGCACCCATGGCAATGGGGATATGTAACAGTATTATACCCAAATTTGCATTGGAGGGTGACCATCTCCTAGACTGGATAACTGCCATCTTTATATACCTTCCAATATTCCTCCTGTCCTGAGCAGCCCTATATACCACGTCACCAAAGGCGATACCTGAGGCTATGAAGTGGTGATACTTTATATCTGAAAAGTCCCTATACCTATGTACATTTCCAGGTTTGAAACTACTAACCTCCAGGGCACAGGCTATCTGGGAACTTTTCATTATATCCCATGGATCCATATTATCCCCCTTATAATGATTATAAAAGGTGTATTCCATGGCTGTAGAGGTATTAAGGTTGGGACATAGGGGAGAGAGGGATAAGAGGGTATCTACCCATGTGGCACTAACAGCCAGGGCACTGGGAGCAGATAAGATCCTCTTCACCTGTGAGGATGAGCATGTAAGGGAGAGTATAGAGAAGGTTGTGGAGAACTGGGGAGGTGACTTTAAGTTTGAGGTTGTTGAATCCTGGAAGGAGTATATTAGGGATTTTAAGAAGAGAGGTGTTGTGGTACATCTAACTATGTACGGGGAGAGTATAAATGAAAGGATAGATACTATAAGGGAATTCCTCAGGGAGGATAAGGATATACTTGTGGTAATTGGGGGGGAGAAGGTTCCTAAGGAGGTGTATCACCTGGCAGATTACAACATCTCCATAGGTAACCAGCCCCACTCAGAGGTTGCAGCCCTCGCCATATTTTTAGATAGACTCTTTGAGGGAAAAACCCTCTACAGGGATTATCCAGATGCAAAGATAAAGGTTATACCCTCAGAGAGGAAAAAGGTTGTAATTAGGAAACCATAATCTCTTTTTAAAGTGTCGGTGAAGGTTATGATACTAAGTGACAGGGATATCCTTCACTATATAGAGTTAGGTGAGATATCTATAGAGCCTTTCAATCCAGAGTACCTTGGACCTTGCTCCTACGACGTCACCCTTGGAGATGAGTTTATAGTTTATAGGGAGGAGGTTTACGATCTGAGAAGGGAACTTAGCCATGAGAAATTTAAGATAAAGAGGGCTATAATGGTATGTCCCCTAGGTTACCACTTAGACGAGGAGAAGGTGGAGTACTTCAGGGAGAAGTACAAGGTGGACGTAGTTATAAACAGGGGTATACTGGGCACTACCAGGGAGTATATAAAGCTCTCAAATAACATATGTGCCCAGTACCAGGGGAGAAGTTCCTTTGGTAGGGTGTTCCTCCAGTCCCATCAAACTGCGGGGTGGATAGATGCAGGGTTCAGGGGGAGGATAACCCTGGAGATAGTAGCCTACGACAAACCTGTAATACTCTACAAGGGGCAGAGGATTGGGCAGTTGATATTCTCAAAGACCACCTCCCCTGCCAATGTTGGCTACTGTGAGAGGAAGAACTCCAAGTATGGGGAGCAGAGATCTGTAACACCATCCCTTATATTCAAAGAGTTTAAAAGGGGATAGAGATGTACATCCCAGAGGAGATACTTGAAACTGTAAGGATGATAGAGTACGAGAATCTAGACATAAGAACTGTTACCATGGGCATCAACTTAAGGGACTGTATCTCCGAGGATATAGACAGGCTGAGAGAGAAGGTATACGAGAAGATAGTCTCAAGGGCTGAGGACCTTGTAGAGGTATCTGAGAGGGTGTCCAAGAAGTACGGCATTCCCATAGTTACAAAGAGGATTGCAGTTACACCTGTTAGTATTATAGTGGGTGGTGCTATAAGGGGTATGGAGAGGGAGGAGGCTATAAGGGAGTGTGCAAAGGTGGGGGAGACCCTGGACAGGGCTGCCAGGGATGTGGGGGTAGACTTTATAGGGGGATACTCCGCCCTTGTTCACAAGGATATCACCTGGGAGGAAGGGGTGCTCATAGACTCCATTCCCTCTATGATGAGTAGGACTGAGAGGGTGTGCTCCTCGGTAAATGTGGCAAGTACCAGAAGTGGAATAAACATGACTGCCATAAGGAGGATGGGGGAGGTAATCAAGGAGACTGGGGAGAGGACCGAGAATGCCATAGGCTGTACTAAGTTGGTGGTCTTTGCAAATGCGCCTGAGGACAACCCCTTCATGGCTGGGGCCTTCCACGGGGTTGGAGAGGGAGATGTGGTGATAAATGTAGGGGTCTCAGGACCTGGAGTTGTAAGGGCAGTTGTGGAGAAGTTGAAGGGGAAAGATATAGGCACCCTCTACAACGAGATTAAAAAGACAGCCTTTAAAATTACTAGGGTTGGGGAACTTATAGGTAGGGAGGTGTCCAGGGAGTTGAAGGTTCCCTTTGGAATTGTGGATATCTCCCTGGCCCCAACACCTGCAAGGGGAGACAGTGTTGCCAACATACTTGAGGCCATGGGTCTGGAGAGATGTGGAACCCATGGATCTACTGCTGCACTTGCAATCTTAAACGATGCAGTTAAGAAGGGAGGGGCCATGGCTGCAAGTTACGTTGGAGGTCTAAGTGGTGCCTTCATCCCTGTAAGTGAGGATGCCGGGATGGTGAGGGCTGTAGAGGATGGGGCCTTAAGTCTAGATAAGTTGGAGGCCATGACCTCTGTATGCTCAGTGGGGCTTGATATGATAGCTATACCTGGAAAGACCCCCGCCTCCACCATATCTGCAATAATAGCAGATGAGATAGCAATAGGTGTTATAAACAATAAAACCACTGCAGTTAGGATAATACCTGTACCAGGTAAGGATGTTGGGGACTACGTGGAGTTTGGAGGGTTACTAGGCAGGGCTCCAATAATGGAGGTAAATCACTACTCCTCTGAGGAGTTTATAAAGAGGGGGGGTAGGGTACCCTCACCTATCCACTCCCTGAGGAATTGATTTTTTAATTTTTCCATAAGGGTGAGAGTATTAGGGATAGTAGGGATTATGAAGAGTGGATAATTCTCCTGGTATTTTTGGTGGTTTTATTTATAGGAAGTTATTTTTGGGCAGTTTTTTGGTCTATGGTGAACATAATAAAAGAGAATCTATGTTTTATAATACTGGCAATTATTTTTATACTCTATATAGCTAACTCTCAGGAAAAAAATAACCAGGACTCTGAAGACCCCTCCTTAGAAGAGTGGCTCGAAAAAGGAGATATCTTCTATGATCAGGGAAGGTATGGAAACGCCATAAAATGCTATAACAAAGCCCTAGAGTTAGATCCTGAAAATGTTGATGCCTGGGTAGGTAAAGGATATGCTCTTAATATGTTGGGGAGATACCTAGAGGCACTTG
>DQVW01000037.1 GCA_015661555.1 Methanothermococcus okinawensis | reverse complement strand
AGTAATTCTTTAAAAAGGAGGGAGATAATGAACAGGGTATTCCCATTTACTGCAATAGTTGGACAGGAGAAGATGAAGAAGGCACTTATCCTCAATGCCATCAATCCAAGGATAGGTGGAGTTTTGATAAGAGGTGAGAAGGGTACTGCAAAGTCCACCGCAGTGAGAGCTCTGGCAGATCTTCTACCTGAGATAGAGGTTGTAGAGGATTGCCCCTTTAACTGTAATATAGAGGGGGATCTATGTGACATCTGTAGGGAAAAGAAGAAGAGGGGGACTTTAAAAACTGTTAAAAGAAAGATGAAGGTTGTGGACCTTCCCATAGGTTGTACAGAGGATAGGGTTATAGGTACACTGGACATAGAGAAGGCTATAAAAGAGGGGGTAAAGGCGCTGGAGCCTGGAATACTTGCAGAGGCCAATGGTAACATACTCTACATAGACGAGGTGAATCTCCTAGATGACCATATAGTAGATATCCTCCTGGACGTTGCAGCCACAGGTTGGAATATCATAGAGAGGGAAGGTATAAAGGTAAAACACCCCTCTAGGTTTATCCTTGTAGGTACTATGAATCCTGAGGAGGGGGAACTTAGACCCCAGCTACTGGATAGATTTGGTTTAACAGTTGAGGTGGAGGGGCTGGAGGATGTGAAAGATAGGGTAGAGGTTATCAAGAGGGTTGAGGAGTTCAACAGGGATCCAGAGGGTTTCTATAAGAGATTTGAGAAGGAGCAGGAGAAACTGAGGAAGAGGATAGAGAATGGAAGGAGGCTCCTAAAGGATGTGGTAATAGAGGATGACCTCTTGGAGTTGATAGCCAGGATCTGTATCGAGTTGAACATCCCAACAAGTAGGGCAGATATTACAGTGGCTAGAACTGCAAAGGCGATAGCAGCCTTCAAGGGAAGGACCTATGTAAATATAGATGATATCAAGGAGGCCTGTGAGTTGGCACTGCCCCACAGGATGAGGAGGAAACCCTTCGAGTCACCTCAGTTGAATGAGGAGAAGATTGAAAAAATAATTGAGGATTTTAAAGGTAACTTGGAGGAGGGAGGTGATGGGGAAAATTTTAAAGAAACCCCCTCTGAGGAGGTAGAGGGGGAAGGATCCTCTGAGAAGGTATTTGACGCCAGGGGTGAAGTAGATCCCAGGGGCATCCTAAGGGTTAAAATCAGGGACAACATCCTTAGGCACCCCCAGGGTAGACAGGTGGAGAGTTTAAGTAAGAGGGGCAGATATGTAAGTTACAGGATACCTAGGGGTAAGGTGAGGGACATAGCACTGGACGCCACTATAAAGGCATGTGCACCCTATCAGAGAAGTAGGTTGAAGGAATCCCAGGGGGATTTAAAGTTGATAATCAGGGGGGAGGATCTAAGGGAGAAGGTAAGGAAGAGGAAGGTACTTACAAATATACTCTTCGTTGTAGATGCCAGTGGTTCCATGGGTGTTATGAGGAGGATGGAGGCTGTTAAAGGGGCTATCCTCTCTCTTCTTAGGGAGGCCTATAGGAGGAGGAACAGGGTAGGTATGATAACATTTAGGGGGAGGGATGCCCAGGTGGTGCTACCCTTTACCTCCTCGGTGGAGTTGGCAGAGAGGTGTCTAAGGGACCTTCCAACTGGAGGTAGAACACCCCTCTCACAGGCCTTCTTAAAGTCCTACGAGGTTGTTAAAAGTGCTATGAGAAAGGATCCAGATATGATACCTGTGGTTATATTCCTAAGTGACTTCAAACCCAACGTGGCAGTTAGTAAGGACTACCTGGAGGAGATATACCAGATATGTGAGAGGTTTGTGGAGGAGGGTATTAACGTTATACTTATTGACACAGAGGTGGACTCCTTTATAAAAATAGGTATTGGAAAGATTATAGGGGAGAGATTTGGTTTCCCATACTACCATCTAGATAAACTCACCCCAGAGGGTATACTGGAACTACTCCAGTAGTTTTTCAAATTGGATGTTGTAATCCTCCCTACTCTTTACCACCCCCAGTATCTCCACGTTACCATACCTCTCAATTGTTTCAAAGGTTTTCTCGTAGTAGGGAACCTCCTCCAACTTAGTGATACAGTTGATAATAACCCCCTTAACATCTATCCCCTTATTTCTCAGATGCTCAAGTGTAAGGAGGGTATGGTTTATAGTGCCTAAGTTGGGCCTGGAGACTACAACTGCAGGGAGATCCAGGAACTTTATAAGATCGGACATGAGGAAGTTGTCCTTTATAGGTACTGCAACACCTCCAGCCCCCTCAACTATAAGGTATTGATACTTTTTACTGAGGGTATCAAAGGATCTCTTTATCCTCTCCTTTATCTCCTCAAGGGATATATTATAACCCTCAACCTCAAAGGCTATATTTGGGGAGAGTGGATTCTTCAGGTTTATAGGGTTTAAGATACTTAGGTCCTCTGGGAGGTTTAAAGTGTTTTTAAGGGTCAAGGTATCCTGGATACCGCCAGTTTCTACAGGTTTCAAGTAGCCTACATCTATATTCATTTTGTACTTTAAGTGGCTTCCAATTACCGAGGAGACGTAGGTTTTACCAACTCCCGTATCTGTCCCTGTTATGAATATCATAGGTTTTCACCTTTTAGATTTTTAGGACCAACTATTATAAGGATTAATATTATTGTGATATTAGGGTTGTCCCTCTTCCTGAGGAATATCTAGTTTTACTTACTAGAAGAGACCCTCTGTACCTGTAGATGGTCTTCCTATTAGGGTCTGAGATCACTAAAGGTGATGTTTATGGCTGTAACTATTGACTACAGTAAATGTAAGGGAGTGGAATGTGGAGAGTGTGTAGATGTGTGCCCCATGGAGGTGTTTAAAATAGAGGGTAACAGGATTATAGTGGCAAATGAAGATCTCTGTACCTTCTGTATGGTCTGTATAGATGTATGCCTGGAGGATGCCATAGAGATTAAGATGGAGT
>DQVW01000095.1 GCA_015661555.1 Methanothermococcus okinawensis | reverse complement strand
GTTAGGGCTACAGATGTGGTAAGTGAAAGATTCAACTTCAACCTGAACCTAATAGTGGAGCAACTTATGAGGGAGATACCTGAGGCCTCCATAGATGGAGGAGGACATGAGTGTGCAGGTAGTATGAAATTTGTAGAGGGTCTAAGGGATAAGGTCCTTACAAGATTCATAGATATCCTTAGAAGTATGTAAGGGGAGTAAATGATACTTAAGTTAAATGTACCCCAGTGGCACTACAGTATGCTCCAAGACAGGGAGAGACTAGGTGTATTCAAGTGGGCTATAGAGAGAGGTGTTAAACCTGGGGATGTCCTCTACGACGTAGGTACTGGTAGTGGGATACTGGCCATGATAGCAGCGAGAATTGCAAGGAAGGTTTACGCCATTGAGTTGGACCCAATAACCTACCAGTACGCCCTGGAGAATATAAAGATCAACAGGTTTAAAAACATAGAACTTATCGAGGGCGATGCAAGGGAGTATGTCCCAGAGGAGGAGATAGATGTAGTAGTTATGGAGATGTTGGATACTGCACTTATCACGGAACCTCAGGTTCCAGTTATGAATGCCATACTTAAGAAGGGGATTCTAAAGGAGGGTGGAAGGGTTATACCCCAGAGGGTCTATAACACAGCCCAGGTGGTAATAGCCAAAATGAACCATATCTACTACGACGAGGAGGTAATATCGGAACCCCTATCCCAGGAGATGCTTTACAGTACAGTGGATTTCCACAGGATAAACAGGGAGGAGGTCTCCTACTACCTGGAGTTCAAAATACCCCCTGAAGTTAAGGAGGAGAGACTTGGTATAAGGTTAAACACCTACACCCAGCTGACAGAGGACACAGTGGCTGGAAGTACCCCTATGTTAAACCCCCCTCTTATTATACCTATCGAGAATCCTAGGATAGAGGACAACATATTGAGGGTTAAACTGTCCTATAAAATGGGAGGAGATCTAGAGAGTATAAAAGTAGTATAATTTTTGGTGAGAGTATCAAAGTAGGTATACTCTGCTGTAAAAAGACCCTTGAAAACCTACTTATCTACAGGTACCTGTCAAGGAAATATCCTGCTATTTTTATAGATCCTAGAAAAAAGTTAAGATTAGATGTTGACCTTATTCTCTCAAGGGTTGAGAGAGGTTATTTAAAAGAGGGTCTAGAGGCTCTAAATTATATTGAAAGGAATACAGATATTCAGGTAATAAATCCAGGGAGAGCTGTGGAGATATGTCAAAATAAATTTCTTACATACCAGGTACTAGGGGAGTTCATGCCACTCTCCATTCAACTATCTCCAGACAACTTCCAGGATGTGGATTACCTTATGGAGGAGGTTGGTTTAAAATTCCCTGTAGTATTAAAACCAGTTTATGGAGGTTACGGTGATGGAGTTCTAAAGTTGGAGGAGAGGGAGGACCTAAAAACTTTTTTAAATAGATACTATGAGAGAAACTCCAGTAACCTTATCCTTCAGGAGTATATCCCCTATAAACATGATGTAAGGGCCTTCATTATTGACAACAGGGTTGTATGTGCCATGGAGAGGATACCTAAAAATGACTGGAGGGCAAATTGCTCCCTTGGAGCAGAAACCAGGAGGTTCTCTATAGGGGGAGATGTTGAGGATCTTCTTTTAAAGGGTGTTAAAAAAGTAGGTGCCCATATAGTTGGAGTGGATGTGTTAATAGATAAAGAGGGCAACCACTACATACTGGAGTTGAATATAACTCCTCAATTTAGAAAGATTATGAACTATGTGGACATCCCCCAGGAGATAGTGAAATATGTAGAAGAGAGATTAAGTTCCAATAAGTACAGGTTCTGAAAGATCCTTAATAAGTCTTATAACAGAATAGGCTGCCAGCGCTGAGGTTTTGGGGTTCTCCCTGGAGGGCACATTCTCCACAACTGTCCTTATAGTACCGGTGGAACCCTTAACTGTCACTTCATGTCTATTTACAGAGATCTTAGGATCTACCACTATCTTAACCTTTGTTGGAAAGTTAGATGCTAGATAGAGTACCAGGGAGACGTTTATATTCTGGGGAAATTTTTCTATAGCCTCTAAAAAAGTACCTTCAAAGACGGTAGTAGGTTCTGAAATAGTATCTACCTCAAATCCTAACCTCTCCAGTGCATCCCTCAACCCCTCTAGAGGTTTTACCGTTGTTAATCTCACCTCGTATATCTCCCCCAGAGATGCCGCCTTAATTCCATCTATCCCGGCAATAGCCCCTGAAGGTATGTATATCCTTCTGTTGCACCTTTTTGCAAGGTTGTAAAGTCTCTTATAGAGATTAGGATCTTTAAAGGCACCTACACTCATTACCACTACATCCTTCCCACTTTCTATAGCCCTCGTTGCCACCTCCTCCACCGCCTGGATGGAGGCACACTCTATCACCAGATCTAGCTCCTTCTCTACCAACTCCTGGATGGAGTGACATACTTCAGCCCCTACCAACCTTGCAAGTTTTTCCGCCTTATGAGTATGCCTGTCGTAGAGGGCTACAACCTTTGGATTTATGATACCCTTTAAAACGGCATTAACGATAGATGTTGCAATAGCTCCACAACCTACCATCCCTATCCTAAGCATCTATAACCCCAGTTATTTTTTTGGTAGTTTTACCAGTATTATATTACCTATGGCCTCTACGATTCTGTAGGGTATAACCACCTTCTTGGAGGGGTCGTCTACCTTGTCCTTTAGGCACCCCCTGTAGACGTCACTTACCACTATGCCACTTACTACACCTTTGTCAGTATCTATCATGGCGTCGTAAACCTCTCCAACGTAGTAGCCCTGGGTAGTGTAGATCTTCTTATTTAGAATCTCACTAACTTTAATTGGCATAACAATCCCCTAGGTTTTTAACACCTGTCAGACAGTGCCGGTATCATCATCTCATAGATCAGTGGGGGTAACTCTCATCATCCAGGTTAGAACCTATTCATGGGGTAGTTAGGAGCCTCGTTAGTTATAAGGATATCATGGGGATGACTCTCCCTCTGACCACTTTGGGTTATTATAACAAACCTACCTTTTTCCTTTAACTCCTTTATATTTTTAGCACCACAGTACCCCATGGAGGATTTCAAACCTCCTACAAGTTGGAATATTATTTCACTTACAGGTCCCTTGTAGGGTACTGCCCCCTCAACACCCTCTGGCACCATCTTCACATGTTTCATGTGACTCTTACTCTGGAAGTATCTGTCAGCCCCTGCACCTACCCCTCCCATCATGGCTCCTAGGGATCCCATACCCCTGTACTGTTTGTACTTTTTACCGTTTATCGTTATTAAACGTCCAGGTGCCTCATCTGTCCCGGCGAGTAAACTCCCCAACATCACCGCATCTGCTCCGGCGGCAATGGCCTTGGCTATGTCACCACTGTATCTTATTCCTCCATCTGCAATTACTGGTACTCCATAGTCCTTTGCAACATCTGCCACCTCAGCAATTGCAGTTAACTGGGGAACTCCTACCCCTGCCACTATCCTGGTGGTACATATACTTCCAGGTCCTATACCTACCTTTAACACATCCGCCCCAGCATCTATAAGGTCCTTTGCAGCCTCCTTCGTTGCAATATTCCCAACGATAAGCACTGTCTTACTGTTCTTCTTCTCTATCAACCTCTTGATCTTACTTACCGATTCCACTACCTTTATGTTATGGGCATGGGCACAGTCGATGGTTATGGCATCTACTCCAGCATCTATTAGGGCCTCTGCCCTCTCTAGGTCATGGGGACCACAGGCTGCAGATACCAGTAATCTCCCCTCCTTATCTCTGGCAGCCTCTGGATACTGTTTCCTCTTAAGGATATCCCTCAAAGTAATCATCCCTATTATTCTTCTGTTCTCATCAACTATAGGTAATCTCTCTATCCTGTTCTCGTACATGATACTCATGGCCTCTTCATGGGTAATATTCTCGTCACTGTATACAACCTCTTTAGTCATCACCTCCTTAATAGGGAGGTTGTCATCCTGGATATACTTGATATCCCTTGTAGTGATTATCCCTACCAGTCTGTTGTCCTCATCTACCACTGGCAGCCCCCCAACAGAGTACAACTCCATGATCCTCCTGGCGTCTCCTACCTTTCTGTCCTGACCTATGGTAATAACATCCCTTATAATAATATCCTCCGCCTTTTTAACTGCTATAACCTGTTTTACCTGCTCCTCTATAGACATGTTTCTATGGATTACCCCAAGTCCTCCCTTTCTCGCCAGGGCAATAGCCATCTCCTTCTCTGTAACGGTATCCATTGCCGCAGAGATAATAGGTATATTCAACTTTAAACCTGCAAGATCTGTAGAGGTATCCACATCTCCAGGTTCAACATCTGAGGGGTTAGGTACAAGTAAAACATCGTCAAAGGTATAGGCCATTTTAGCCCCGTATATCTTGTCTGAAAACAAGATCTCACCTGTGTCCTTTTTGCTTATATTAGGACAATTGGTATATATAATTTATTTTAAAAAGGGTTAAAAAAGAGGTTAAAGGGGATAATTACCAATTAAAAAAGGTTACTTAAAGGTAGGTTGTAGGGAGCAGTACATGGGCAGGGTTAAAGGTCTATAGGGATGCCCCTCTGTCTCCTCCTTTATCCTTTTAATCAACTCCTCCACACTCATCCTCTCTCTATAGCTACTCTTCATTGTAGACTTCTCCCTGAGGGTAACTGTCAAGGTGTTTTCCTCTACCTCTCTATCCCCCACCACTACCACGTAGGGGATCCAATCCCTCCCAGCATTTCTAATCTTTTTACCAACACTTCCATCTCTGTCATCTAGATCCACCCTGATGTTACTCTCCCTCAACCTCTTAACAACCTCTAAGGCGTACTCCTTGTGGGCCTCAGATACAGGTATCACCCTAACCTGGACTGGGGATAGCCAGAGGGGTAGCATTGGAAGTTTGCCCCTCTCAAGATCCCTGTAGGCCCTCTCCAGTAGGGCACATATCACCCTCTCAATACTACCAGTTGGGGAGCAGTGGAGTATCACCGGGTATACCTCTCTATCCCCCTGGTGTACCTTTATCCCAAACCTTTTGGCACTCTCTATATCTATCTGTACAGTGGGGTTTTCAATAGGTCTGCCAAGGCTGTCAATTACAGCCATATCCACCTTTCCAACCCAGTAGTGTTTCCTCTCAGGTAGTAACTCAATAAGTACATCCCTCTTATATCTCTCCCTATACCTCTTAGCCAGTTTAAAGAACCACTCCCTGTTCTCCTGGAAGAAGTCCTCTGTAAATCTGAATATTACAGAGTAGGGTATGTTCAGATCCTCCCCAGTTTTCAGGCACATCCAGAATTGATGTTCAAACTCCTCCATCGCCTGCTCCATATCTAGACATACCGTATGCATATCAGGCATTGTAAAGGCTCTAAGTCTCTTTAGCCCAACAAGTTCTCCTCTCTGCTCATACCTGAAGCTGTATGTGGAAAGTTCGTACAACTTAAGGGGTAGATACCTTGGAAGTATATACATGTCTCTCTTCATCATAAACTGGCCAAAACATGCTGCAAATCTAAGCATCAACTCCCTATCTCCCTGGATAAACCTGTACTGCCTCTCTCCAAACTTATCTGCATGTTCCCTTATAGCCCTGTTCTCCAAGTTGTACATAACTGGCGTCTCTACAGGCATTCCCCCATACTCTACCACTAGGTTGTACACGTAATCTGCCAGAAGATCCCTAATAAGTTTCCCCTTTGGATACCATCTAAAGTGGCCATGATCTGAGGAGGGCTCGTAGTCACAGATCTCCTTCTCCCTTATATACTTCACATGGGCAGGTTCCCCCCTCTCCTCCTTATCCTTTATACCTAGTTCCTTACAGGCCAGGGCCTTTAAATCCTCATCTTTTACAACCTCCTGGACATTCCCCTCCTTCAGCTCTATCAGTCTCTCCCCCTCCACATCTAAGAGATAGAGTTTCGACTTTTTTTCATCCTTCTCCTCTTTCCCCCCTGTATCACAGGTAATCCTCCTGGATAACTCACTTAGTGGATGGCCCTTACAACTTATCTTAAAGGACTTATACCATCCAAAGGGTGCCCTCAATACGTTGTAACCCATCTCCCTTAACCTCTCCTCCATCTCTACAAGTATCTCCCTTGCAACCTCTGGAGAGGCTAGATCACTTGATAGATGGGCATAGGGGTATACCACTATGTTGTCAACCTTGAGATTTTTGGCAATTTTTGTTATCTCACTTAAGGCCTTTTCTACAATTACCTCTGGATTTACCTCATCCCCCCTTTCAACTGCGGTAAATACTGTTAAACACTCCTCCATTCTCCCCTCTAACTTGTTAGTATCCTCGGCAATTTTTGTCTTCTCAGTGGCTTTAAATTCCAGGTAGTCAGCGTGTATCAGCAGTAACCTCACACTACCCCTCTTGGATGTTTAACAGTTAGATATGTTAAACAGTTAAAAAAGTTAAACTATAAAAATAATTTTAAAAAAGAGAAGATTTTAACTACTAAGATTTTAAAAGTAGTGGATAACCTTCCAGCCCCCATCTTCATCGGAGGGAAACTTCCCATATCTTCAGGGGAATACCTTAACCATTTGGGCTTAAGTACCCATATATGGGGCACAGGGAGAAATGTGGATATTTCATCTGTTGCTATCTATAAAATCCCCTCTCTTCCATCTCTCGATGATCTCCCTAACAATATCGTAGGAGCTATG
>DQVW01000099.1 GCA_015661555.1 Methanothermococcus okinawensis | reverse complement strand
GCTGTGGGGTCCCCATCTCCAACTACTATCATAGAGTGTATGAACATGAAGTTGTGAATATCCCTTATAGTAGTCTCCTGTCCTCCATTTCTTGAGGCCCCTACTGCTATTGCTCCTCCCACCTTATTCTTTAATTTAAACCCTCTTCTATAAGGCCTAGATCTATCGAAGAGCATCTTCAACTGGGCACTTACCCCTCCAAAGTAGACTGGAGAACCTATAATGATACCATCGGCCCCTACCATCTCCTCAAGTATGTCGTTAATATCGTCCATAATTACACACTTGCCCTCCTTCCTACACTGATCACAGGCCATACAGGGATTCAACTTCTTCTCAGCCAGGGAGATGTACTGGGTTTCAATACCCTCCTCTTCAACAGCTTTCAAGGCCTCCTTTACCAGGAAAGCTGTATTTCCATCCCTTGGAGAACCACTTATCCCTATCACTTTCAAGGTATCACCGTTATTCCTACCACTACTTTTATGACAGGAACTTCCACCTCGCCCATGGGATAGGGAAATCCCATGAGGTCATAGGTGATAGCCAGTTTCAAAGGTATACCTGGCCCCCTATCACCTGGAGGCTCCTTCTCTAACTATGGGCATACACATTATAAATATTTTTATTCTAGTACATTTACAACCTCCCCCACAACTATAACCCCAGGAGGTTTGACCTTATGCTCTTTAGCCTTTTTAACAATATCTCCTAAGGTCCCCTTTATTACCTTCTGGTTCTCTGTAGTACCGTTGGTTATTATGGCCACTGGAGTACTCTCACTTCTACGGGGATTCTTTAAAAGTTCCCTAACGTGATTTTCCAAGTTTGTTATCCCCATAAGTATAACAATGGTATCACTGTTGAGTTCCCTAAGTTTAACCTGCCTCTCCTCCTTGTCCTCAGCCTCATGGCCAGTAACTACTGTAAAAGAGGAGGATACCTTTCTATGGGTTAGGGGGATGCCTGCAACCTCTGGAACTGCTATTGCCGATGTTATACCTGGGATAACCTCATAGGGTATGTTATGTTTCTTTAAATATAGTACCTCCTCTCCTCCTCTCCCAAATACAAAGGGATCCCCACCTTTCAACCTTACCACAACCTTATTCTCCCTGGCCTTCTCTACAAGGAGTTTATTTATATCCTCCTGTCTGTAGGAGTGTTTTCCCTTCCTCTTACCTACATATATTAATTCTGCATCCTCCCTGGCGTACTTCAAAAGATTTCTATTTATAAGGTCGTCGTAGATAATTACATCTCCATTTTTTATAGCCTTTAGACCCTTAACAGTAATCAACTCCTCATCTCCAGGTCCTGCACCTACAAGGATTACCTTCATCACCTTTCACCTTCTAGTTATTAATATCAATTGAAAAACTATTGTATTTAAAAATAAAAAATTAGTGATAACCATGATAGTGGTGGGGGTAAGAGACTGTGTTATAAGGGAGGACCTGTTTAAATTAGATCTGCCCTTTCAGATACTAGATGGGGATGTTGTGGCGACAGAGAAGCACGTACTTCATGCCATAAATCAGGCCAAGTCTAAAGACCCTATTACAAACAGTTTCTGGATGGAGATCCTTGTGAGGGCCTCTGGACAGAGGCAGATATCAAACGCCATAGAGATTATAGGGGCGAAAATTGGAGAGGGAAGGAATGTCTGCATAGTATGTCCAGATGAAGATACCCTGAAGAAGGTACTAAGGTATACAGGGGGAAAGGTGGATAACTCCGTACTGGATCTAAACCCTGATAAGCTAGAGAGGGTCAGGAGGATATTCAACATTAAGGAGGAGTACTTCAAAGGGGAGGAGGATGTTGTTAAAAGAGTATGTGAAAAGATCAGTGTTATGGAGGTAATGAAGTGATAACATGATAGTCAGGGGGATAAGAGATCTAACAGAGGAAGAGAGGAAGAGGATAATAAATAGAAACAGGATGAATTTAGAGGAGATACTGCCTAAGGTTAAGGAAATCCTTGACAACGTTAAGAGAAGGGGGGATGAGGCTCTTAGGGAGTATACAAGGATGTTTGACAAGGTGGATATCGAGGATTTCAGGGTTTACCAGGAGGAGATAGAAAGGGCCTATGAGAAGGTGGAGGACAGGGTAGTATCAGCCATAGAGAGGGCCTATGAGAATATAAGGAGATTCCATGAGATGCAGCTTGAAGGTATTAGAGATTGGGAGATGGAGAGGGATGGAATAACTACCGGTCAGATAGTGAGACCTTTAGGAAGTGCAGGATGCTATATACCTGGAGGGAGGGCCTTTTACCCCTCCACCGTACTGATGACTGTTGTACCTGCCAAGGTAGCCGGGGTTAAGAGGGTGGTGGTGGTATCTCCACCTTGTGGGAAGGAGGTGAATCCTGTTACCCTTGTAGCCTCTGATATTGCAGGGGCAGATGAGGTATACAAAGTGGGGGGTGCCCAGGCCATAGGAGCCTTAGCCTACGGTACCGAGACTATACCTAAGGTGGACATAGTAGTGGGGCCTGGAAATATCTATGTGACAGGGGCTAAGATGTTGGTTGGTGGTAGTGAGGTGAAGATAGACTTTCCAGCAGGACCCTCTGAGGTATTGATAATATGTGATGAGGGTGCAAGGGAGGAGTACGTGGCTATGGATCTCCTGGCCCAGGGGGAGCATGACCCAAATGCCTCCTGTGTAGTGGTAACCACCTCTAGGGAGAAGGCCCTCTCTATTAGGGACAAGGTCCTGGAGTTGATAAGGGGTGCAGAACGTAGGGACATCCTGGAGAGGTCCCTTAGCAACATGGCTATACTCTACGGAGATATGATGGAGTGTATCAAGTTCTCCAACGAGTACGCCCCTGAACACCTGGAGATAATCACTGAGAGTCCCAGGGAGATCTTGAAGTATATTGAGAATGCAGGGAGTGTATTTCTAGGTGAGTATGCACCTGTGCCTGTAGGGGACTACGCCACAGGGACAAACCATGTCCTACCAACTGGAGGTTATGCAAGGATGTACTCAGGTCTAGGTGTAGACTACTTTGTAAAAAAGATCTCGGTACAGGAGCTTAGTAGGGAGGGACTGGAAAGTATAGCTGAGATTGTCACAACCCTTGCTGAGGTGGAGGGCCTCTACAACCACGCCAAGGCTGTCAAGATAAGGTTGAGGGATGGAGATGTCCATAAGAGTTGCCCTGGGAAGTAAAAATCCTACAAAGATAAAAGGGACCCAGATGGCTCTGGAGAAGGTTATGAAGGATGTAACTCTTATACCAGTGGAGGTGGACAGTGGAGTATCCAAACAGCCCTTTGG
>DQVW01000071.1 GCA_015661555.1 Methanothermococcus okinawensis | reverse complement strand
CACACCATAAAACTCTAAATAGGGAAACTTTTAAATATAAACTTAATATTCCCCTGAAGATGTGGGAAGTTCCCCTCCCCCTGAAAGCCCTCAGATAAGAGGGAAGATTGTCTACCACTTTTATAACCGTAGAGGATAAACTAGAACAACACTATTAGAAGAGTCTCTATTAATAATTACTAGAAAAAGTCATAGGGATTAACCATGGATATAAAAGAAGTGTTAAGTTTAGTATTCGAGGGATACGGTGAGGAAGATAAAAACTATAAAAAAGAGGTATACTTTCTATCTAACTTCCTAAGTGCACTGGTATTCTTTATTATCCACATTATTCTCCAATTTTTTGAGGATATTGGATTCCTAGTTACTGTAGCTATTCTAATTATTCTCATGGGTTTAGGAGTTATAGTAAGATACAGGAAGTCAAAACTGGAAGTATATAGTTACTTTAACAGGATTATGGATGAGATCGTATGTTACGCCTTACTATGTATTGTAGTCTCTTCCCTTACAGTCTTCTTCATATATCCCTCACTTTTGGGAGTATTTATAGGCTCGATATATGGACTCATAATGGCTATTGAAGGGGTGCTTTTCAAATCCAAAATTAGGAAGTTTGGGGGAATACTTCTAATCTTTTCTACACTGGCTATGATAGTGTATCTCAATTATCAATTCCTAATACTGGCCATAGTACAGGTGATAAATGCATTCCTACAACTGCTAATTCCACTGGAGAAGAGAGGCACTAACTAATTACCTTTATATACTCCCTAAATGCCTCCCTGGAGGTACCCACTACGACCCTCAAATACTCTCCTTTAGGTGTTATAACCCTCTCTAATTTTCCCCTGGCAACTATCCTCTCCCCCTTAAAGGCCTGACCTGCATAGGTGTGGGTGAAGGATACAACCTCCCTGATACTAGCTGCCATATGTTTATCTCCACCATCCAATATCTTAACATCCTCCACCTTGTATATAGCCGGGCTGTCAAAGATATAGTCGTCGTTAACTACAAGGGCCTCTATTTCAACAGGTCCCAGGTTTCTGTAGAGGGTGTCCAGATTATTCTCTATCTCATGCCAATCCCTAGTTGCAAGTAGATCGAAGATAGTACCCCCAATTAATCCCCTGTTGTACTTTCTAATCTCATGTCTTAGGAACTCCTGGTATGAGAGGGTATTATCCTTTATCCTCTTTTTATACACCTTTCTCCAGTATTCCTCTGACAGGGGTTTTATTATCTCCCTAAATTTCTCATCTTCAAAGATAGATTTTAGTATCTCCCTTGCCCTTTTATGATTCTTCATGCCGTAAATTACAAAGTCTATGTCAGAGTTTTCACTGTTTAACCTTAGGAGGGTGGAACCAGATACCCCCATGTGTTTATAGTCCAGGCCCCACTGGTGGAATACATGGGCAAGGGTTTTACACCTCTCCTCAAAGGGACTTTGGCAGTTATTTAATATCTCCTCCAACCTCTCCTGGGGTCTTAATATTCTTATTATCTTCTCTTTGCTCACTCCATGGAGTAGGACATCCCTCCTCTCGTCGTAGTACAGATACTCTGGATACATCTCCCTTAGTATCTGATAGGTTTTCCAGGTATCTGCTATCTTGATGTATCTTCTCCCATCTAACTCCCTTATATCATTTCTATTTAGATTGTATCTCTCAATAACCCCCTTCCCCACCACATCTAGATTTAAGTATCTGAGAAATGCAAGAACTCTATCCCTGGGATGTTCGTAGGTATTCACTGCAAAGAATCCAATCTCTGTCTCTACAAAGTCCCTTAATCTAACCTTTAACATAATTTCCCATTACTTTTCATATACTCTAAAATAGCTCTCCTAATGTCCTCTACAGTGTCAAGGACTGTAATGCCCTCCATCTTCCTCAACCTCTCCACGTTTTCCACATCCTCCTTCCTTATACGTAACTTTAATGTTTTTCCCCCAGGTATAACAGTCTCTATCTCCCCCACCCTGTTATCTGGAGGGAATATATAGACAGGTACCCCTCCCTTAATAGCCTGGGACACCGAGTTTGTAATAAGTGTATCTGCAATACAGTGGGCGATCTTCGCTACGGTGTTTGCAGTTGCAGGTGCTACGAGGAAAATATCGTATTTTCCAGTTTGTAGCTTCCCTGCCAGGAATGGGGCGTTGGCATCTACCTCTACCTTTATCTCTTGAAATTCAGCCATCAACTTGTCCCATAGTCGATACCACTTCAGTACTCTTTTAGCACTTTTGGAGGCATATACGTCTATGTCCAGGTGGAGTTCATCTTTCAACCCTATCATGGTGTCTACTACTTCCTCTATCTTATCTCCACAGCCTGTAATACCCCAGGCGATTTTTATCATAGTTCTCCCTCCATTCTCCAATCTATACCCAGTAGTCTGCTGTACTCCTCAAGTACCCTCTCTATATATTCCTTTAACCTGTCCTCCCCCTCTCTCTTGAAGTAGGAGGCCCATTTCTCATTTCCAAAATCCTCAGCTCCCCTTACTATTAGGTCCTTAACCCTCTCACTTTCAATATAGGGTGGGTAGCCTCCCAACTTCCTGTCGTAGAGCCATATGTCCCTTATCAACTTCCGGCTAATCTCCTTTATATCCTCCCCTGTCACCTCCCTTACCAGGGTATCCAGTATTGGGGCACACCAACCTCTGTGGAATCTACACAACCCTACGTTATCCAGGGTGATCTCCTCAATAACTCTCTCCACACTTAACCTAGCCAACTCCTCAGGTTCTGGGAATACCCCAGCCTTGTAGTAGGTAAGATACCTCCCCTGTATTAGGTAGGGGATAAAGTTCCCAATTGCCCAGTACATAGTTGGAGATATCCCGCCCTCCTCTCCAAAGGGCACGTATACTCCATAGTCGTTAAATCTCTTTTCATCCTTTATCCTATCCTTAAATCTCTTATTCAATATCCTGGAGGCCCTCCTTATTCCCAGTCCCAGTATCCTCCCCATCTCATTCTTCCTGAAGGCCACGATCTCTGCCAACTTAACTGCCAACTCCCCGTTGTACTGGGAGTTCCTTAACATCTCCTCCTCATCCCTATACTGGGATATCTCAAATACAGGTTTATCTATACCCACCTCTTTAGGTTTTAACAGCCCCACATGGAGAAGTTCAAATACCCAGGCTATTAGATTCCCACATTCTATAGCGTCGAAACCTAAGGAGTCGATGGTATGGACTACCTTGTCAATGGCGTATATGTCGAAGATACCTAGGAGCGGTCCACCTGCCTCATAGGGCTCATAGTCTACTTTCAAACCCCTTCTGTACTTCTTACATTGGACAGGGCAGGGTTCTCCACAGGTTGTCCAGTTCCTAGGTTCAATTGCCTCCCTGTTAAATCGCTCTACAAGGTACTTCACAATCCTCCTATGGAACTCCATTCTAACATCTTTAGGTATATAGGGCATCCTCCAGTTGAATATGGGGGTGGTATCCAGGAGGTAGAGGTAGTTGTTTCCAAAGGTACCTCCTGTTCCCGTCTCCTCGTTGTACCTGTACTTCCTGGTATGTTCCAGGATAACCTCTATATAGGGTTTTTTGTAGTACTCCTCCACTATCTTTCTAAGTCTCCTACTTAACTCCCTTTCCCTCTTTAACTCCTCCTTTAAACCCTCTCCGTAGTATACAACACCTAAGATGTTGTGGGCCCTGAAGAGAACGGAACCAGGTCCACCTCTACCAGCCCAGTCCTCTGAACCCTCAAGGAGTTTCCCATTTTTTACACTCTGGGAGAATATGGCACCCATGTTGGTGTTTATTCCAGCAGGTCCCACCAGGAGAGCCCTGTAATTCCTCTCCCCAAATAACTCCAGAATATACTGGTTTAGGTGATAGATACTGGTATAGCCCTCCAGGTAGGACTCCATATCTATAAAGTCTAACTTTATACCCTCTCCATCCCCCTCTATAACAAGGAGGCTAGGTTTATCACACCTTCCTACAATGGCAACATTCCTCAACCCTGTGAATTTAAAGGTATAACCTGCTCCACCCATTGCTGAAAAGTAGAAACCATCCCACAGTGGAGATCTGAAGGTGAATATCAACCTGTTTCCACCTATTACAGGTAGTATACCCCTACCAAAGGTTAGTATATTCCTCTCATGGTAGGGAGGATACTTCCAGGTCTCATATCTATGATGGATGTAAACCCCCCAACTTAGTGGGAAGAAATCCCCCTCTACAGTCTCAAATTTCTTATTTTTTACATCTATCACTATGTTCATGGTTTTTACCCTTTATCTAATTTTCACCGTGGAAGTAGAGGCCGTGCTCCTTGAGAACATCCTCAATATGTCTCTTTAACTCCTCATCCTCTGAGACCACACCATAGGGGTATACGTATGCCCTGTCCTCTATATTTATACGGGGATACATAGGCTCCAGGTACACCTCCTCCAGGAGGCACTTCTTTAGATACTGGGTTGTCTTCGTTAGATTTACAAGTACCGGGGGTATATATGGGGGGTTGTTCTTAGGTATGATCCACTTGGTACCGTAGTATATGAAGTAGTTGGGGTTAATCAGCAGGTATATCTCCCCGTGGATCTCTAAGGCCAAGGTCCAGGAGAAGACTCCCCTTGTGAATCCCAGCAATCTTCCTAGATAGGCAGTCTTTGGGTTGTTATACCCTACCTTTAAGGTTCTACCCACTATCCTCGAGAGGGCCTCCTTTACATGGATATTCTTTGGATTTGTAGGTAGGGAGGTCTTAGGTAGGATGTTTGTAGGTGTATGATTCTCAGGTTTTATCATATGAAGTGCCCTCAAGGGATAAAAATAGTAGTGATTTTTCTTGTTTAACATTACAACTCCTTCCAAAGGCCCGTTGAAGTCGAACTTTATCAGTTTACCCCTGTAGGTGTTAAAGGATTTATTCAGTGTAAATTCTCCGTAGGTGTTGTTTTTTATGAGATACTGTACCTTCAAATTAAATCCCCTGTAAAAACTTTTAAAAAATAATAAGGATTATTCAAATAATTCCCTTAGTCTTATCTGATATTTACCTAACTTACCTCCGTAGTTACCTGCAGATATCCTCTTAACCCCCTTTACAGTTGTTGCAGTTAGAATACCCACCTTCATAGCCTTTTTAACAGACTCCTCATCTACTCCATCTATCACAATCTCGTATATTCCATTTACATCCTCTGGAACCTCTGAGTCCTCTACAACATCCCTAAGTGTTGGACATAACTTGTGGTTGGTAGTGGCCTTCATAAACTTATACTTTGGATTGGAGGCACCTACCTTACTACCAGAAGCCACTATTCCTCCTGGGAAGGGGGTTATTACCTTCTCCACAGATCTAATGGCATTTACTGCAGCCTCCGCTGCCACCAGGGCAGTCATGTTGGTATCTGCCATTATGAAGAAGTTCCCCCCTGCAACCCCCTTCTTGATACCGAATTTATTCTCCACTATAAACTCCCCACCCATTATAGGTATCCTGTAGACTGTTCTATCCCCTAGTTTATCCTTCTTCTCATAACCGTCTCCAAAGAACTTCAACTTAAACCCAACCTTGACATGCTCCTCTGCCTCTTCACCCATGGCGTCAAAGGCTGCAGTTGTAGGGGCTGTTAGAACACACTGTCCAAGTCTAGCCAGGAGTTGCTTTTCCAACTCTGATTTCTTAGGATGACATATCTCTATTATAAAGCCAGGTCTTCCATCTGGCGTCTTTGTTGGAGGTACGTACTTCTCAATACCTGCCTCGGCAGGACACATGATAACTGAACATCCGAACCCTGTAGCCTCTGTTGCCGCTATCTTTGCAAGTCTCTTTGTAGCTGCAGTAATTAAGACCCTTGAAACCCAGATGGGAAATGCCTCGGCAAAGGTATCCTCTATATATACTCCATTTATCTCCATACCTCTCTCACCTTTTTACCTATATTACTTTAAAGGTTTGTTTTGGTGCTATTTAAATCTTTATATTTTACCAAAAGTTATTTATATCAGCTGTAAATAACCCCTTAGGGATAAATGAGAACGGTGAAAACATGGCAAGGATGCACGCAAGGAAAAGGGGAGCCTCTGGTTCTAAAAAGCCCCTGAGGACAGAGCCACCAAAGTGGGTCACCATGACCCCTGAAGAGGTGGAGAGCAAGGTTGTGGAGTTGGCGAAGAAGGGATATCAATCTGCAATGATAGGACTTATTTTAAGGGATACCTATGGTATACCAGATGTAAAGTTAATCACTGGGAAGAGTATAAGCGATATAATGAAGGAACACAACGTCTACCCAGAGGTACCTGAAGATCTATTAAATTTAATGAAGAGGGCAGTTAATTTAAGGAATCACCTGGAGAACCATCCAAAGGACCTGCACTCCAAGAGGGGATTGCAACTGATTGAGTCAAAGATTAGAAGACTGGTTAAATACTACAGGAGGAAAAAGGTACTACCTGAGAACTGGAAGTACACACCAGAGATTGCAAAGTTGCTGGTAGAGTAATCTATTTTAATTATAATCCCCATATCTATTTTTTAAGAGAGAAGATAGGGGATCACGATGGATGCTCTAGTACTGGAATATTGCTACCCATTTTTACAGAGACTTCTCCAAGGGATGTCCTTTCATGACTTTCCATACCTACTTGAGAGTTATAAAAAGTCTCGATTTCCCCTAGAAGAAAATGAAGTTTCTAAGGAAAGAGATAGTCACCT
>DQVW01000033.1 GCA_015661555.1 Methanothermococcus okinawensis | reverse complement strand
GAGTTGGAGAAGGTACTTATTGGAGTTGCCTATCTGGGAGAACTTACCCCAAAATCCAAGGACTATATCCTCTCCTTTGGGGAGAGGTTATCTGCACCTATACTCAGTGGAGCTATAAGGGACCTTGGGTACCCCTCTATCCATCTTACAGGGGGGGAGGCTGGTATAATAACAGATGAGAACTACGGCTGCGCCAGACCTATTAGGTTGGAGGTTAAAGAGAGGGTAGGCCCCCTCTTAGAGAAGGGTATCATCCCAGTGATAACAGGGTTCATAGGGAGTACTGAGAAGGGAAACATTACCACCTTTGGAAGGGGGGGTAGTGACTACTCTGCAGCACTAGTTGGGGCGGCCCTGGATGCAGATATAGTGGAGATATGGACAGATGTAAGTGGTATACTAACCTCTGATCCAAGGATAGTGAAAAACGTTAAGAGGATACCAAAGATGTCCTACATAGAGGCTATGGAGTTGGCCTACTTTGGAGCAAAAGTTCTCCATCCAAGAACCATAGAACCCCTCATGGAGAAGAAGATACCCCTCAGGATTAAAAACACTTTTGACCCTGAGAATGAGGGAACACTGATCACCAACGACAGAGAGGAAAGTGACAACATCATTAAGGCCATAACTGCAATAAAGGATGTATTCCTCATCAACATATTTGGGGCTGGGATGGTGGGGGTAAGTGGAACTGCCGCCAGGATATTCTCCGCCCTTGGTAGAGCAGGTGCCAACGTAATACTTATAAGCCAGGGGTCCTCTGAGACAAATATATCTATAGTGGTCTATGGAGATGGGGAAGAGGCTGAGAGATGTTTAAGGGAGCTTAGAAAGGAGTTTAAAGATAGTAACCTTATAAGGGATATATCCATAGATAGGGATGTGGCGGTGGTCTCTGCAGTTGGGGCCGGGATGAAGGGATCCAGGGGAATTGCAGGGAAGTTATTTACAGCAGTTGCAGAGAGTGGTGCAAATATAAAGATGATAGCCCAGGGATCCTCGGAGGTAAATATCTCTTTTGTAATAGGGGAGAAGGAGTTGAAGAGGTGTCTCCAGACACTTCACGACACCTTTATAAAGTAACATCAGTGGGAGGAGATCTCAACATTCTTTAAGTTTTCCAAATTGTTGGTAACTACACATACCCTCCTATAGATATAGAGTTTTTTGGAGTTATTCTGATACTCCTCCATATACCATCCCTGGTAGTTGTACATCCCACTTCTCTCTTTTACAATCTCCAACCTTCTCTTTATCATGGCCAAGGTTGTATATCTATCCAGTGGCAGTGTATAGACAAGTAGATAATCTGAGCCCTTGAAATATCTATTCTCCTCCCCTGTCCAGTTGCCCTTAACCTTAACTGTGACAGGCACATGGCTTAAATTGAGATCTGTCATTAACCTTCCAAGGTCCTCTACACCTGCATTTAGTACTATGTCTATAACCACCAAATCCCCAACTTCAGCCCTGGACCTTATAACCTTTATACCCTTTATATTCTTTAGTCCCTCTATAATCTTTGTTAACATCTCATCCTCTATCTGGGATATCCTGTCTTTAATTACCGCTATATGGAAGTAGGCCCTGTTACCCCTCTCAAATTTGGCACATAGAACAGAGTCGTTAAGGTATATCACTAGAATCCTCATACCGGGGGATAAGGTATTTCTCCCTGAAGTCTCTTTTAGGAGATCCCTATTACAATCCACCATAGGTGTGTCTCTACAGCTACTCCCCCTGGATCCTCGCCATCTAGATAAATCCCCTCAACAGGGCGAAATAAAAAAGAGGGAATATCTTGGCTAGTCCAGCTAGCACCTTGTTATTTAAGGTGCACAAACTTTTTTATTATCCCTATTAAAATAAAATTAAAAATTGGAACTATACTTATTCTTTCCCTGTAATACCTCTCTCCTTGAGGGCCCTTAGCACCTCCCTATGTACTTCTTCGATAGACTTTCCCGTAGTATCTATAAGGATATACCCATACCTTGGTTCCCATATTCTACTCTCTATAACATCCCAGTACCTCTTCCTTATCAACTTCAGCATCTCTCTATTTTCAAATATCTCCTTCCTATTTTTTCCCAACCTTCTAAGGGCCTCTTCAACCTCCACATCCAGGTACACTAGGACATCTGGTTTCATGGCAAACCTGTTAATCTCCAGTATAAAGTCTAACTCAACACCCTGGATAGACTGATATACTATAGAGGAGTAGAGGTACCTATCTGAGACAACATGTCTACACCTTAACTCCCTCCCTATAACATCAACATGTTCCCTTCTATCTGCGGCAAAGAGTAGGGCCAAGGTTTCACCACTGTAATTCACCTCCCCCTTAAGAACCCTCCTTATAAGCTTTCCAATCTCTCCATCTGTGGGTTCGTAGGTGTAGTATCCACCAATACTCTCTGAGAGTTTTTTCGATTGAACAGTCTTACCACTGCCGTCTATACCTTCAAACACTATAAACCTGTATCTCTCCACCTTTCCACCTGCTCTAAATTACAGGGGTGGATAAAGCCTCCCCTTATCATAAGATCTGCCAGAACTATGGCAACAACAGACTCCAGGACAGGTATTACCCTAGGTAAAATAATAGGGTCATGTCTACCCTCTATCTCTATCTCCACCTCCTCCCCAGTTTTTAAATTCACACTTCTCTGGGGTCTAGAGATAGAGGGTGTAGGTTTAACGGCAACCCTTAGAACTAATGGGGTGCCACAACTTATACCTGCAAGTACCCCTCCACAGTTGTTTGTTTTCAGATGTACCTCGTTGTTGTAGTATATGTACTCGTCGTTCATCTCGCTGCCGTAGAGCTCAGAGGCCTGGAATCCCCTTCCTATCTCTATACCTTTAACGGCATTTACACTCATTATACCTCCAGCTAACTCCCCACTTAACTTGGAGAAGAGGGGGTTTCCCACACCTACGGGAATATTCAATGCAACTAACTCCACTACCCCTCCTACACTGTCCCCTCTCTCCATAGCCTCCTTAACATACTCCACCATCTCCTGAACATTTGAGGAGGGGCATCTAAGAGGGTTATCCTCTATCCTCTCAACTACTTTATCTATCTCCTCAAGGTTAAACACCTCTGGATTTGAGTAGTAGTTGAAATCCCCTTCAATCTTCCCAACCTTCACAGTATATCCTACTATCTTGATGTTGTAGGTGTACTCTAGAAGTTTCTTTGCAACACTTCCTCCAATTACAAGACCTAAGGTAGTTCTACCACTGGCCCTTCCACCTCCCCTGTAGTCGTAGTTACCGTACTTCTTATAGTAGGTGTAATCCCCATGTCCAGGTCTAGGTATGTTCCTCAACTTACTGTAATCCCTGGATCTCTGATCCCTGTTGTATACCAGGGCTGAGATAGGGGTACCTGTAGTCCTACCCTCAAAGATACCTGAGAGTATCTCCACCTTGTCTGGCTCCCTTCGAGGTGTGGAGAAGATACTGTATCCTGGTCTCCTTCTGTTCAACTCCTTCTGAATATCCTCCTCTGAGAGGGGGAGATTCGCTGGACAGCCATCTATTACAGCCCCTAGAGCCTTCCCATGACTCTCCCCCCAGGTTGTAACCCTGAAGGCCCTTCCCAGGGTATTCATATTTATCACCTCTCAATCCTCCCAGAACTCGTTGTAAAACAACTCAAAATCCTGGACATACCTCTTACCTATCCTCAGGGCGATCTCAGCCTTCTGAAGTTCCCTACCTATATAGGCTCCATGATCTATCCTCCCTATAAGGTTCTCCCTTATGAGGGTGTCGTATATCTCCTTGGCCCTCCTACCTTTAACGATACATATGGGGTTTTTCCTCCTGTCGAAGGCGATTACCACTATAACTTTCTCCTCCCTGTCCAACTCTATCTTAAAACTAACCCTGTCCAGTACAACCTTCGGGTTCTCCTCCGCATTTATAACAGGTACCTGGTAGTTTTTGTAGGTTGTAACCTCCTCGAACTTCTTATCCTTGTAGTTTATCAGGTGGAACCCCACGTCCTTTGGTATAGATCCCCTTATCTTCGCTAAGAACATCATCTTGGAGGCAACCTTTAACTCCTTTATGGAGAACTTACACTTGGGGGAGGCCTCGGGGGTAAAGAGTATATTGGCACCTACCTCAGATCCAATGGCTGCAAGGAGGGCGTTAACCCCGTTACTGTCTGCATCCAACAACTCACTTACATTCCCTGCACCGAAGAATGTAGGTATCCTGTTCCTCTCCTTGAAGACCTTGTAGGCTATTACACTCTCCAGGAAGTTGTTATTGATAGGTTCCAGAATAGGATCTCCAACAACCTTTATACCCTCCTCCCTCAATCTACCAATATTCTCCTCCAACATCTCCACCCTCTCCATGGCACCCCGGGGTACAATATTTAGTTTATAGTTAGTAGGGAGAACCACTGGAACTGTATTTCCATCCTTTAAATAGGGTAGTACTTCCTCAAGGTTTCCCCCGTCTACACTGAGTATCATATCCACATCCAACTTTATACCCTGGATTAACTCCTTAGTATTCATGGTGTCTATACTAACAGGTTTATCTGTGATGTCCCTCACAATCTTTAAGATCCTCTCTAAGTCCTTGGAGTGATCTTCATTGGGTACCATTCCAAGATCTATCATATCTGCCCCACTTTCCACATAGTAGAGGACCCTCCTCTCCAACTCCTTATCCTTCAGCCATGGTACATGAACTATCTCCCCCAATACCCTCATAGGGTAGCTGTCCCCCACCTTCAGAGAACCTATCTTGATATCCCCCTGGGAGAGGGGCCTCTCCTCGTACTCCCTTATAAGATTCTCAGCCTCCTCCCTCAGATACCTCATGATCTGGATATCTGCATATTCCCTTGTAGATAGTTCAATCCTCTCCAAGTTGTCGAGAAGTAGGGGGATATCTGAGGCCTCCCTGGTTGACTTGTAACACCCTATACCAGTCTCCTCCTCCACCACCTTTAGATCGTGACTAATTAGCCCTGTAACCAGTACAAAATCGTATATCTCCGAGAGGGGTTTGTTGAACTTCTTCTCCAGGGATTTTATCTCCCTTATTATCATCCTAGGTGTTAAAAATGCAGCTATGGAGATGTTAGCCATGTGCACATCTACGTAGTTGTACTTTTTTACAACCTCCTTTACCTTTTGATAGGCCTGTTTTCCCGTGATAATAAGTATCCTCATTTTATCCTTTAACCGAATATTTTATATATTAGTAGATTTTACTATTCCATGTTCCAACAAAAACTATTTTTATCGTTGTTACTATACTCCCCTCCAAAGATTATATTTTTTTATCCATTTTTATAGGCTTAGGAGGTGTCTCTGTGGAAAAGGGGAAAGTAAGTGGCGGTTTTATACCCCCTTCCCTACCTAATACCCTCTCCCTCGTTGCAGGAAGTGGTGAGGGGAGCAATCCCCTTAACGCCTTTGATAGCGCACTTCTAAATGCAGGAGTTGGAAATCTAAACCTGGTGAGGATCAGTAGTATTGTACCACCCAAGGTGGATATTCTCCCACTACCTAAGATACCCATGGGTTCCCTGGTACCAACAGCCTATGGATACTGTACAAGTGATGTGAAAGGGGAGACTATAGCAGCGGCAGTTAGTGTGGCCCTTCCCAGGGACGAGGAGCTATGTGGCCTTATAATGGAATATGAGGGTGTCTGTAGTAAGAGGGAGGCGGAAAATATAGTGGTTGAGATGGCGAAAGAGGGATTTGAGGTTAGAGGTTGGGAGATAGACAGAATAATCTCCATATCCGCCGAACACACTGTAGAGAGGGTAGGATGTGCCTTTGCAGGGGCAATCCTATGGTACAGATAAAAGAGGGATAAATTTTAAAAAAGAAAATAAGGATTATTAAGAAAATAAAGTCCTCAGGGGGTGAGACTATTGAAACACTTAGGAAAACACCTAATACTGGAGCTATGGGGTTGTGACAGTAAGGCTCTAGACGATCAGCAGGGTATTGAGAAGATGTTGGTAGATGCTGTAAAGGCCTGTGGGGCAACGTTGATATGTGTAAAAACACATAAGTTCTCCCCTCAGGGTGTTACAGGGGTTGCAGTTTTGGCTGAGAGTCATATATCCATTCACACCTGGCCTGAGTTAGGATACGCTGCAATGGATGTATTCACCTGTGGCGAGCATGTGGATCCAGAGGAGGCCATACCTACTATAAGGTCCTTCCTGAAACCAACTAACATGGATATTATAGATATAAAGAGGGGTAACATATTGGATTGACAGATTATTTCACTGGAGGGATACCTTGCCCTGTGAGCTGTGGTTCTCAGAGTATCAGACCAAGGATCTCAAGTTGTCTGTTAAGGTAAGGGATGTACTATTTACAGGGAAGTCCAAATACCAGGAGATACAGATCTTAGATACTGTTACCTTTGGTAGGGCACTTGTACTTAACAACACCTTCCAAACTACAGAGAAAGACGAATTTATCTATCACGAACTTATAACCCATCCTGCCATGTTCACCCATCCCAATCCTAAGAAGGTATTGGTTATTGGAGGGGGGGACGGAGGTACTATAAGGGAGGTCCTTAAACATGACAGTGTTGAGAGGATAGACTTTGTAGAGTTAGATGAGATGGTTGTGAAGGTATGTAAGAAGTATCTACCTACCCTCAGTTGCCAGATAGACAATGAAAAGGTAAACCCCATATTTACAGACGGTATAGAGTACGTTGCCCAGTGTAAGGAGAAGTACGACGTTATCATTGTAGACTGTCCAGATCCCGAGGGTCCTGCAAAGGGTCTCTTTGAAAGGGAGTTCTATAAAAACTTATTCAGGTGTCTAGAGGAAGACGGGATAGTGGTACAACAGACTGAGAGCCCCCTATTTAACAGGGATCTAATCTTTAACATCAGGAAATACCTGGAAGAGGCTGGCTTCAACATCGTGAGATTGATGGTCTATGCAATACCAACTTACCCAAGTGGATTCTGGAGTTTCACCCTAGCCTCTAAGAAGTACGACCCCCTAGATGTACCACCTGAGAGGATAAGGGAAAAACTTCAGGGTATGGAAACTAAGTACTACGACGAGGATGTCCATAGGGGAGTATTCCTGGCTGTACCTAAGTTCCTGAAGGAGAATATCCCAGTGTTCTAAAGGGCAAAATATATATACCACTAGGTATTTATAACTATCTGTGGCTAGGCCGGGGGGTTAGGCGTCCCCTGTAACCCGAAATCGCCTTATGCGGGGGCCGAAAACTTGGGGGCGGCATGGGCCCTCTCTG
>DQVW01000063.1 GCA_015661555.1 Methanothermococcus okinawensis | reverse complement strand
TATGAGGGCTGCGGCACCATCTGATACTGGGGAGCAGTGCATAAGTGTTAAAGGTTCAGCAACTGGAGGTGCATTTATAACCTGTTCCAGTGTGGTTTTAAATCTAAACTGGGCATAGGGGTTTCTAGATCCATGGTCGTGGGCGATAACACTCCACATGGATAACTCCTCTATGGTAAGACCGTACTCGTACATATATCTCCTAGCCATCATGGCGTATAGGGAGGGAAATGTGGCGCCAAAGAACGCCTCCCACTCCTGGTCAGCAGCTGTGGCTATTGCAGAGGTGGCATCAACAACATCTGTCATCTTCTCAACCCCTCCCACAAGTACAACCTCATGGTGTCCACTTGCCACAGAGAGGTAGGCACTTCTAAGGGCTAAACTTCCAGAGGCACAGGCCGCCTCAACCCTTGTACAGGGGAGGGGTGTTAAACCTGCATAGTCTGCAATGAGAGAGGATATATGTTCCTGTCCCACGAAGAGACCTCCACTCATGTTTCCAACGTAGATGGCATCTAGATCCTTACCGTCTATGTTGGCATCTTCAATAGCCTTGATCCCAGCCTCAACTATTATATCTCTAAAGGAGGACTCCCAGAGTTCTCCAAATTTCGTCTGCCCGTATCCTATTATTACCACGTCTCTCATACCTATCCCTTTACATCTTTATACCTCGTCTGTACTTCAGGTATATGGAGTAGTCTATGTACTCCTTTCTATTAAGTAGATCCATGGTTTTAGGTGCCCTATCCTTTACCTCCTCTATCCTCTCGGTAAGTGTAATGTCGAAGGCGTCACTTCCAGCTCCACTTCCATAGGATACGGCAAGTATTCTATCCCCCTCCTCCCCCCTGTCCAGGATGTTGGAGAGACCTAGGGGTACAGCACCAGAGTAGGTATTTCCCAGGTAAGGTGTAAGCAATCCATCTCTGTACTGCTCCTCCCTAAACCCCAGATACTTAGCCACCCTTATGTAGAACTTACCGTTAGGTTGATGGAATACACAGTAGTCGTAGTCCTTTGGAGTTGTACCCATCCTCTCCATTAAACCCTTAGCTGCACTGATCACATGTCTAAAGTAGGCAGGCTCCCCTGTAAATCTACCTCCATGTTTTGGATATGGTCTTCCCTCCCTCCTCCAAAAGTCTGGGGTATCTGTTGTAAAGGAGTAGGTACCGTTAATCTCCCCTATTATCTCCTTTTTCTTACTTCCAATTATAT
Organism: Methanothermococcus okinawensis; assembly: GCA_015661555.1. GTDB lineage: Archaea > AGJL01 > Methanococci > Methanococcales > Methanococcaceae > Methanofervidicoccus > Methanofervidicoccus okinawensis_B. The sequence goes on along the minus strand of DQVW01000063.1, from coordinate 3,392 downwards.
AGCAGGCCCCTCCAGCAGCTGCAGTGTATTCAAGGGCATCTCCAGGAGCACCCTGAGCAGTGTCAGCTCCAATTGCCATCCCGTATTTTACCATACCACTTCCAACAAGTCCCATACATATCTGGATTCCAGCAGTTCCAGCCTTACAGGCAAACTCTAGATCTGCACAGGTGAGATCAGGTGTAATACCCAGGGCCTCTGCAACTATGGTAGAGGTAGGTTTCACTGCGTAGGGATGACTCTCACTACCTATATAGAGGGCTCCAATATCTCTGGGATCTATATCAGCCCTCTTAAGGGCGTTCTTTCCAGCCTCGACACTTATGGTAGCTGTATCTTCATCTGGACCTGGAACACTTTTCTCATACACCATAAGACTCTTCTTTATAGGTTTTGGATCCTTCCCCCAGACCCTGGCAATCTCCTCCACCTTTATCCTGTACCTGGGGATGTAGCTTCCATATCCTACAATACCTACTTTCATTGGATCACCTTAACTAATTCTACTTAACCTCTCCAACAACTCATCCACTGAAAGTTTTGTAAGGATCAGTGGAATACCCTCTATCTTAGCCAACTTCAAGGCCAGTTTATCTAGATAGGACACCCCCTGAAAGACTATCAATCTAGGCTTAATAGAACTTACCCTTATGGCAACCATGGGACTTCTACCTGTGGATACATTGGTAAATATAAGGGCCCTCTCAGTAGTCCATCCAAAGAGGTTTAGAAAATCCTGACCACTCATCTCTAGAATAGCCCTTACACTGTCTACAACAGTATGGCCAAAGATGTAACTGTTCAACTTCTCCTCCATCTCCTTAAGGTAATCCTGCACCTCCACGTTGTTGGGACACCTGGGGAACTCCCCCTCTATTATCTCCAGGAACTCTGAGATCTTCATTGGATTGCTGTACTCCTTTATCTGGAGGATGGGATCTAGAGAAGTGGGATTAAGTATCCGCTGAAGGACCTTTACAGTACCTCCTCCCCTTTTCCTGTCGATATCCACCAGGGCATCAACGTATCTCTTTATAATGTTTATACCAGGGTTCCTCCTCCTACCAGCCTCGTAGTCACTTACGACAGAGGGTGATACACCTAGGTACTTAGCCACCTCTACCTGGGGTATATTGAATATCTCCCTCCACTTTTTTAGCCCCTTCCCTATATCTTCAGCTAGTACAATATCTCCTATAATGTGTCTCTTTACCCTGTCCATGCTTTAAGATTTCAGAGGGATTTATATAAAAGTTTCGATTTATAATGAAATTCATTTAGACATTTGTCGATTAACAGCAGACCACCTCTACAAACTTAGGTTCCCTCTTTACCTTGTCGTACCACATACTTATGCCAACGGTGATGTCACCCTTTCTACCTATGACGTAGTCACAGACACAGCCCATCTCCTCAAAGGATCTCTTCAACCTCTCGAAGCCAAAGGTATCTGGATATACACCCCCACCTCCACCTCTCAGTATCCTATCTATCTTCTCTACAAATAACTCAATATCCTCCTGATTATTCACAATCTCAAAACCATTCTCCTTCAACTTCTCCTCTAAGTACTCCCTGATGGATTTATACTCCTCGAACTTTTTATCCCTGCATACACCCCTTACAATTAGGAGCTCGTTACTATCGTAGATAGGTTTTGATCCTTTAAAGGCCTCCAGGGATTTCATAATCCTCCCGGTGATAGCCCTTATAATCACCTTTTCACCCCTTTCAATTTTCTCCTTATTAGACAGTAGGCTAGGAACCCCAGTACTGTAGGTAGGATATAGGACACCACCCTATCTAGGAGGGTTCCTGTGGTGGAGATGGAGTGAGGTATTCCAAAGTAGGAGTAGAGGGTTATTGAAAGGGCGTCAGAGACCCCAAGACTACCTGGTAGTGTAGGTAGGAGACCTACAAGTAGAGAGGCTAGATAGGTTAGAGAGAGTACCAGAGGGGAGATATAGTAACCTATGGAGAGAAAGAGTATGTAATTCTTAAGTATGTCGAGAAACCACCAGAGAAAGGTGAGGACAAAGGGCAACACCATCTTTCTTCTGTTGTGATGTAGGAAGATTATATTCTGTTGTAGATCCTCTATAGACTTATGTACCTCCCTCTCGGGAATACTCCTGGAGGATATGATGGATATTAACTTGATCAACTTGGAGGCCACCCTGTAGGGCAGAGATCTATGCATTATAAGGTATACACCACTTACCATTAGGGCACCTATCAGTAACCAGACCAATACAAGCTCCTCTACAATGGGTATCCCCTTTATTAGGAGGTAGAGGATAACAAAGAAGGATATTATTAGAAAGGCGAGGGTGTCCAGGACCCTCTCAACTATGACACTGGAGAAGGATATGGGTTTTGGAATACCCTCTAACTTTGATAGATAGTAGGCCCTAAAGGGTTCACTTCCCCCTCTCATGGAGGGTGTTACATTGTTTATAAACTGTCCCATCATAATCAGTAAGAATAGGTTCTTGAGGGATGCCCTGTAGTTACTTATGGAGAGGATGGTATTCCATCTCAAGGTGAGGACAAAACACCCTAGGAGGTAGACAAGTACAGCCAGTAAGAATAGATAGGGATCTGTAGAGAGTAGTAGGGATACAACCTCTGAGATTCCAACGTGCCACACGATAAGGAGAATAATAACTATACCTAGGAGATAGAGAAGAGATGTGAGTATCTTCCTCTTTAGACTCATCCTATCCCAAACCTAAATAATAAAAAGGGAATTAACGCCCTGAAATAAGGCTAAGTATCTCCCCAAACCTGGACTTTACCACCTTCCTCTTACCTAATACCTTTGCGTGGGCATCTAACTCGATAACACTGTAGTGGTATATCTCCTTTATGGGATGGTACAACCTGGGACCGTCACTTATACCTACAGTTACACTGTTCCCACCTATCTCCTCAATGGGCACTGCATGGGGCACTCCAGAGACCACCACTAAATCCCCCTCCACCTCCCTCAGTATATCTACAACCCTCTCCCCAGTTATAGGGTACTCGTCTAAACCTCCAGTGATGTAGTCTATATCTATGTTTCTCATCTTGTACTCCCTAAGTATATTTCTGGCATCCTCCCTGACCTTTTTAAGACCTACATTTGGGTCCAGGTTGGCTATGTTTATTACCTCAATTCCCCTCCCCCTCATATACCTGTTAATCTCTATCAGAGGATGGGCAAAGAGGTATCCGGTCTCCTTCTTGGCATTAAGTACACAGACTACCCTTGCACCCTCCTCTAAATTTTTAAGAACCTCTATAACCTCCTCCAGGTCGTCCTCGTAGGTAGGTTTTAGATATACATCCCTGGCCATCCCCCTCTTCCTCTCCACCTCTGTAGCCTTCTGAAGTATATATTTCTGCCT
>DQVW01000011.1 GCA_015661555.1 Methanothermococcus okinawensis | reverse complement strand
ACCATAGTCTCACTCCCTTAAATTGAGCACCTCTATATCTACCCTATCCCCATCTATAAGGGCAGTTGTACAGCATACTGGGTGTTCAAACTCCCTGTATTCCAGAATATACCTGCAGATCTCCCCTGGAGTCTCCCCAACTACAGGTATACACTGATCCTTGGAGATTCTACAGGCTCCATATGTACCTAGGTAGTATCCCATCCCATTCCTCAGGGGAACTTTACATACCCTTATATCCCCCTCTGAGACGTATCCCAGGTATCCAATTTCTCTATCTAAAACACCTGCTATCCTGGGGGTTCTGTAGTCATCCCTCTCGTAGTCCATGAGGGCAAGGGAGTATAGAAGGGCATCCCTCACTGGAAACCCCACCTCTATCTTCTCCCCTATAATATCTGTATGGGATCCGTTACCTACAACTACACACCCCCCTACAACCCTCAGGGCGTTGTACATGATATAGGGGTTTTTGAGGACATCTCCTATATTCTCAGGCACTATGGTAACGGTATTACCCCTTAATACCCCCTTCCTATTGGGAAAACTTCTACTGGAAACCCTGTAGGAGATAAATGGCTTCCCATTCTCAGTCTTCCCTATCACTATAAACCTTCCTATGTAGATAGTATCACCTTAGATATTTAGTGGGGTCCTCAACACCTGCCTCCTTAAAGGCCCTCTTCCTCCTGACACAACTTTCACAGGTTCCACAGTGTAGGAAGTCCTCCCCGTTGTCATGGTAGCAGGAGTAGCTGTACTTCAAAACCTCCACCCCAAGTTTCTCCTCAAGTTCCCTACCGTATTTCACAATCTCAACCTTATCTAGGTTGTAGAGAGGTGCCACCAGCTTAACATCCCTTATTGTACCATACTCCAGGAGATGGTTAAACCTGTTAACGAACTCCAAGGTGTTGTCTGGGAATGTGGTACCCTCCTCTTTGTTCAGTCCAGTGTATACCTCACCCCCTCCAAGGGACTCTGCAAAGCTGGAGGCTATGGAGAACATCACTATGTTACGTCCAGGTACCCATACAGATCTCATGGTCTCCATAGTTATCTCCAAGTTGTCCAAATCCTCCTCCTTTAACTCTGGGACACTTCTATCCCTCTCTGTCAGGGCACTTCCTCCAAAGTCCTTCAAGAAGGGGAGTTTAATAACCTTATGTTCTGCACCTAAAACCTCAGATATCTTTCTCGCAGCATTTATCTCCCTAAGTGCAGCTCTCTGTCCATAGTCGAAGGTTAAGGTGTAGAGATCATCACCTTTCAACTTTGCCACCAAGGCAGCCACCGTAGAGTCTAGACCTCCACTTAGGACACATACCTTAACCATGATTATCCCCTCATTTTAGGATTTTAATTTTTTAAAGATCCCACCTTTATCTTATGGGCGATAACCTCAGCCTTCTTAATTAACTCCTCGGGAACGTCTTTTATCCCATACTCTATTCTCATCTTTAACTGGTTACACAACTCCTGGACCTCCTCCTTAACTTTACCGTCGCTGTAATAGAGGAGATCTAAAGCATATTTATAAGCTTCTAAAATATTGTTGATCTTCATATTCAGGAGTAGGAGTTCACAGCAGTAGTATGCAGATCGCCTGAAGTCTTTTTTAGTTACACTTAGCTTTAGAGACTCCCTGTACTTTATGCCCAGATATTTTGCTAGATCTTTCTGTAACTCCTCCACCGACTGGTAACGTCTCTCCTTATCCTTCTCCAGGCACTTTAATATAATGTCCTCCACTTCCTTCGCCTCGGGATTGATCTCCGAGGGTCTGACAGGATCCCTGGTGGTTATAGCCATCCCTATCTCCAGGAGGTTACTTCCCTTAAAGGGTAACTCTCCAGTAACTAACTCGTAGAACACCACCCCAAGTTGCCATATATCTGTCCTCTCATCTGTACCTTCCCCTCTTATCTGCTCTGGGGCAGCATAAGAGGGTGTAAATACCCTGGTGGTAGTGGCAGATGT
>DQVW01000051.1 GCA_015661555.1 Methanothermococcus okinawensis | reverse complement strand
CCTGTTCCCAGGATAGACATTTGGGGATTTATTAGGACCTTTATCACACATTCCACTGGTGGGAGTACCACTGGGTTATTTAACCACAGGGCTAGGAGTTCCCAGAGTGCAAGACCGAGTAAAGGTATTATAAACTTTCGGAAATTCATCCTACCTCCTCTCCCAGTACTTACCCTCTATAATATCACAACAGTATTTTTATACTTTAAGATTAAATCAACAGGTGAAATTATATCATAGTATAATTGAGATTAATCCTTTTAATTGGTGAAATTATGAAAAAAAGGGAGGATAATCCATTTAAGAAGATCCCTACCATCCTCCTTCCAGAGGAACTTATGAATAAAGCCTACAACAGGGCAGAAAAGGCTGCAGAAAATCTTCGAAAATCTACAATAGGTTTCAGCCTATACAAGTCCAGGGTTATAGAGGATCAGAAGATAAGAACTGCAACTTCCGTTGTAGCAGATTACCTCTCCAACATCGTAAAGAGGACACCCTCTCTAGACAATCTCAGCCCCTTTTACAGGGAGATAGTAGAGATCCTCATAGATACCGATGAATTTAAGAAGTCCCTCGGAGCTATAAACTGGGCCTCCCAGTTGATAAGAAAACTTGGAAACACATACAGTAAAAGGGTAAGGAGGGCTAGAACTCCACAGGAGGCCTCGAAGATAAGGAGGGAGTTCTTCGGTAGAGTCTCATCCATACTTAAACAGATATATCCCCATCTAGCCTGTATTGCAGTAGCCAGGGAGAAGTTGAAGAACATCCCCACAGTTAAAGATATGCCAACAGTGGTAATAGCAGGGTATCCCAACGTTGGAAAGTCCTCACTTCTAAGAAGGTTGACAGATGCTGAACCTGAGGTTAACTCCTACCCCTTTACAACTAAGGGGCTCAACATAGGATACTCCCACTATGACATCCAGTTTATAGACACACCTGGAATACTTGATAGGCCAATCTACGAGAGGAACGACATAGAGCTACATGCAGTGGTAGCCCTTAACTACCTTGCAGATGCAATAGTGTACGTCATAGATCCCACGGAGTACTGTGGATACTCCATAGAGGAGCAGTTGAATCTACTGAAGGAGATCACAGAAACCTTTGACGTACCTGTGATAGTTGCCATCAACAAGATAGACATAGATGAGAAGGAGTACAGGGAGAACCTGGAGAAGGTAGAGAGATTTTTAAAGGAGCTAGGTATTAAAGATGTGGTTAAAATATCCACTGAGAAGGGTATCAACCTGGAGGCTCTCAAGAAGAAGATAATCGAGGTATTGAAATCCTCTAAAAAACTCGATTCCCAGGAGAATCAATGTTCTTAAGTCTTTCTATATACGTGGATATGCCTCGTTAGACCACCGTGGACGTACAACTTATGTATCTCCACCAACTCTAAATCCAACTTCACCTCCCTGGGAAAGGCAAATACCATGTATCCCCCTTCCTTTAGGATGTCACCAAGTTTTTTTAGAATACCAGGTATGTCCCCCTTTACAGAGGTAAGTATACCGTAAGGTGGATCTGTAACGATGGCATCTACACTTTCAACACCTCTGGATCTTAGATAGTCCACAATGTCCTTGGCGTCCATCCTCTTTATCTCCACTATTCTATCCTCCAGGTTGTAGTGTTTTAAATTCAACAGGGTGCCCCTTATCATCCTCTCGTCGATGTCACAGCCTATCAACCTACAACCTATCATCCCTCCCTCTATTAGAAACCCTCCTACTCCACAGAAGGGGTCTAGAAGTATGTCTCCCTCCCTCAACCTGGCCAGGTTTATCATTCCCCTGGCAAGTTTTGGGAGGATACTTCCAGGGTGGAAGTAGGCCCTTAGGTGAGGCCTGTTGTTGTAGAAGTACTTCCTATCCCTCCTTCTAACAAGTAGTCCTAGATATATCCTGTTTTGAAGTATCACCACCTTTATAACCTTCGAGGGCTTCTCAAGATTTACCCCTGCCCCAGTCTTCTCCTTTAAGACACCTCCAACTACTCTCTCCACAGTAGGGGAACTTACATCCCCCTCCCCTATCTTCACAGCCCTAACTGCAAAGGTATCCCTAGAGGGATCCATCTGGAGGGTGGAGAGGATCTCCTCAGAGGGGAGCTCCCTCAACCTCTGGAGAAGTGTTTCAAGGCCCTCCCTTAGAGATCCACTGTACTCCACCTTAGTAACTATGAGGTGCCCCTCCTCGATATAGGCACCTCTCCAAATAATCCTATCTATGTAGTCCACAAGGGTGGATCTATCTAGGGAGGAGGATACTACCCCGTAGTTGTTGAGAATCTCCAACTTATCTCCCACTGGATAGACCTCCAGGAGGGCCCTTAATTCAGATAGTGGAAGTGTTTCATGCTCCTTTAGAAGGAGAAATCCAGCCTCCATGATCACCCCTTATCTACCTAAACTCTTCTCAACTACTGGACCTCGAGGACTAACCTCCTCGAATATCTGGGCCTGGAAGGAGTATATCTTTACAGGGTATTTAAGCCAGGCATCTGGGGGTAGGGAGGCCTTGAGACATAGGTGGGAGAGGTACTCTGCAACCTCCCATCCCTGCTCCACAGGAACCTGAGGTAGTAGTAACCCCCTGTATATCCCGTACTCTATTATTAACCCATCTCTACCTATCTCTATCTTCTCCAGGTACTCCAGGGGATCCTCCACCTCTATCAACTTAGGTGGTGTTAACACACTTACCTCTACCACTATGTTGTCCATCTCCTCTAGAGTGACAGGGGGGAATCTAGGGTCCTTAACTGCAGCACTTATTGCAGCCTCCTTAAGAGCCTTTATAAGGGGCATGATAGGTTCAGGTATTCCGATACATCCCCTCAATGCTCGCTCCGGATAGGTATGGAGGGTTACAAAAACACCTCTAGGTTCATTGAACTTTTCAGGATATTCCACCGCCTCTATATCCCTGCCTGCAAGATGGTTTTCAATAACAGCTCTGGCATATCTTACTGCGAATGTACCCTCTTCTAAGGTCAATCTATCCATGATATCTCCTTAACTTTTATAACCTAATAATAAAAATTATTATCACTACTATTTATAAGGTGAGCCCGATGTTTGCAAGGGAGATAGAGTTAAAGGGACATATAATAGACAACCTTATCCTGCCAAAGGTATTTGATACCATACTGGAACTTGGAGGGGACTACAAGGTACTGGAGTTCAACATAGGTAAGAGGAAAACTGACATCTCCTATGCGAGAATACTTGTGATAGGTAAAGATCAGGCACACCTGGATAAAATACTGGAGGAGTTACAGAATATTGGGGCGGAGATTCCTGAGATTGAAGATGTTGAGGTGAAGAGGGCTGAGAGGGATAAGGTACTACCAGATGGATTCTACTCCACAACTAACCATCCCACATATATCAAGTATAAGGGTCAGTGGATAGAGGTTGAAAAACCTAAGATGGATGGAGTTATCGTGGTCTATCCAGAGGAGATGAGGGCAGAGACCAAGGTGATAAGGGAGGTTAAGAAGGGGGATCTTGTAGTTGTGGGGCATAAGGGGATAAGGGTGATACCGCCAGAGAGGCCCAGGGAAAAGGGGCAGCTATTTGAGTTTATGAAATCTGAGGTCTCTGCGGAGAAACCAAAGGAGGCTATTATAAAGAAGATAGCCAGGGAGATGTATAAGATAAGGGAGGAGTACAGGAGAACTGGGAAGGGAGGTATAGTGGTGGTGGCAGGTCCTGCGGTGATACATACTGGAGGAGGTCCAGCACTTGCAAAGTTGATAAAGATGGGGTATGTCCAGGCACTCTTTGCAGGTAATGCACTTGCAACCCACGATATAGAGAGTGTCCTCTACGGCACCTCTTTAGGGGTAGATCTCTCAACGGGAAAACCTGTACTGGGAGGGCATAAACATCACATCTACGCCATAAATACCATAATGAAGGCTGGGAGTATCAAAGACGCCGTGGAGCAGGGGGTAATAAAAGAGGGAATAATGTATGAATGTGTTAAGAACAAGGTCCCCTATGTACTAGCTGGGAGTATAAGGGATGACGGCCCGCTACCAGATGTTATAACCGATGTTGTAGAGGCCCAGGACAGGATGAGGGAGTTACTCCTAGATAAGAAGATGGTTCTCATGATGTCAACCTTACTTCACTCCATAGCAACTGGGAATCTCATGCCCTCCTATATAAAAACCATCTGTGTAGACATTAACTCAGATGCTGTAACCAAGTTAATGGATAGAGGTACATCCCAGGCTATAGGGGTTGTTACCGACGTTGGAGTATTTATCACTCGACTGGTGGAGGAGTTGGAGAAGTTGGAGCAGGAGAAAGGTGGGGAATCAGGTAACAATCATTGAAATGTGATACCATGGATAGGATGGAGGACTCAAAGGCCCTGATAAAGAAGGCCATCTCCACTATACACAATCTAAGTAGTCGGGGGATTGATACTGGAGAGGTAAAGTCTTCAGTATCCTACAGGGATGCGAAAGGGGGAAGGATAGATGTAGGGGAATTTAAAAGTGCCATATATACCCTTATAGAGGCTGACGATTACCTCTACAGGAAGGCACCCCACCATAAACTAGATGAGGAGGAGGCTAAGGAGTTCTGTAGATTGATATTTAAGTGTAAGAGACACCTGGATAAGGTGTTGGAAGGTTTTGGTTTCAAATTTCAGGGGGAGGCGAAGTTAAGGAAGGATGTGTTGTACATCGTTAGTAGTAAGAGATTACTGAGAAGTTTAAAGAGTAGGATGCCCGAGATAAACGTGATCTCCACAGATGGTGTCTTACACCCAGAGGATATGAAGTTAATTAGACCAGATATAAATGAAAAGGCCCTTAAAGGTATCTCCAAAAAGTGTGAGATTGTGAGAAGAGAGATAAGGAGATTGATAGAGAAGTTGAAACCCTCCGAGGTAGTAGTTATAGTAGATGGGAAGAACAGGGGAGACCAACTGGTATATTTAAGGGCCAGGGAGTTATACGGTGCTAAAAAGATGGATATAGAGGATCTAGATCTCTAGGAGATAGCATGCTCTACGTGGTAGGTATAGGACCAGGTGGGGAGAAGTACTTTACAAGGGAGGCTGAAGAGGTGTTAAATAAGGTAGACCTAATAGTGTGCTACACTGGATATAGAAGGTATATAGAGAGATTTAAGAAGGAGATCTACACCACAGGGATGAGGGGAGAGATAGAACGTGTAAGGTACGCCCTGAAGGAGGGGGAGAGAAGGGATGTTGCACTGGTATCCAGTGGAGATGCCACTATATACGGTATGGCCTCCCTAGTTTATGAGTTAGCTGAGAAGGAGGGGTATAAGGTACCTATAAGGATAGTCAGTGGTGTTACAGCCGCCAGTGCATCCTCTGCCATATTGGGGGCTCCTCTAAATCACGACTTTGTAGTTGTCAGTCTAAGTGATCTACTTACACCATTGGAGACCATACTTAAGAGGGTAAGGTGTGCCTTGGAGGGGGATTTTGTTCTGGCGATATACAACCCTGTAAGTAAAACCAGAAAGAAACCCTTCTTGAAAACCCTGGAGGTTATAAAGGAGTACGGGGAAAAGAGGGGAGTGGATTATATAGTGGGTATTGTTAAAAACGCTGGAAGAGAGGGGGAGGAATACAGGATTACAAAGATAGGGGATATATGTAACCACTTAGAGGAATATATGAAGTTCATAGATATGAACACCACCTTGATAGTGGGGAACACCAACACCAGGATAATCCTCAACAAGATGGTTACACCTAGAGGTTATCTAAATAAGTATAAGGTTTAAGATTCTACCTTTTCACCTTCCTGCTCTTCGAATACTATCTTAAAGAGTTTTTTGTTGTAATTTTTAGCCAGCTTACAGGCGTCGTAGATACTGAACGCTATTATTAACGGAATAATAAGGAAACCGATAAGTAGTATACAGAAGAAGAACGAAATAAAGAATATGCTGTATATCAGTAGACCTCTTGCACTTTTGCCTATATATAGATGGCCAGCTCCTGGTATTAGACTAAGAAGGGCCGCAATTCCTACATTTTTCTTCTTTAGTTCATAGTAAATAACCCTGTAATTTTTATCCATGTCCTTTACCAGTTCCTTAACTGTATTCAACTCCTTCTCCCAGTCCTCATCTATAGTATCTACAAATTCCTTTATAAGGTCCCCTTCTTCCATACTATCTACCTGTTAGTGGGTTTTTAAATCTAATTTAGTATACCTAATTTTTTATAAGTTTCTACAAAGAGATATTTTTGTTGTATACTTAAACTATTTTTGCCTTAATCCTCCTTTTTGGAGGTAAGTACCCTATAACCTCCCTTTACAGTTACAGTCCTCACGTTGCCAAATACCTCCTCCATATACTTTGCAAGGGATTTTGCCCCATGCTTCCTCTGGACTACTAACCATATACTACCTCCCTCCTCTAACAATTCCTTCCCCTCTCTCACTATCCTGTGAATCACATCCTTCCCCGCCTTTATAGGGGGGTTTGAAATAATCTTGGTGAATTTCCTATCCCTTACCTTCTCGTAGAGATCACCCTGGAATACCTCTATATCCCTATCTTCCAGATTGTTTAACTTTATATTCTCCCTTGCAAGTTTCACAGCCCTCCTGTTTATATCTGTCATAACTACACTATCTACCTCGTCACATACACTTATTCCTATAACTCCATATCCACAGCCAACATCTAATACCCTATCTCCCCTCTCCAACTCCAAGGCCTCCACAAGTACCTTTGTACCCTTGTCAACCTTCTTAGGGGAGAACACACCACTGTCTGTTTTAAATACCAACTTTTTACCCCTCAATATATCTTCAATTAACCTCTCCCTGTGGGCAGATGTTGGTTTTTCAGAGAAGTAGTGCATGTTACCCCTCCTACAATAATCTCTGGGTTATCAACTTAAGAAGTATCTTGATTCCTGTTATTACATTTGTACCTCTTGACATGGAGTACTCTGTGTATATGGTCTTTATAGGCACCTCCTTAAATTTCAACCCCTCCCTCCTGGCTATTATTATAAACTCAGAGGAGACCTCGTATCTGTTACTTTTTAAGTTAGAGAGTATTACCTCTGCAGCCCTCCTGGAGAAGGCCCTCAAACCACTTTGACTGTCTGTAACGAGATAACCTCCAAGGAGGTAGGTAATAATATTAAGTATTCTATTTCCCACCCTCTTTACAAGGGGCATATTTCTTAACTCCTTCTCATCCATAAGTCTACTACCTACTACCATATGGTAACCTTCGTAGAGTATAGGTTTTACCACCTTCTCTATATCCCTGGGATCGTGCTGTCCATCTGCATCGAAGGTCACTATCACCCTGGGATTGTACTCCAGGGCACATCTTATACCTGTTCCTAGGGCTCCCCCTAAACCCCTGTTGACAATATGCCTACAGAGGATAACCCCCTCCTCCTTAGCTATCTTGGAGGTGTTGTCCCTACTACCGTCGTCAACTACGATAATGTTGTGATAGCCCTCATCCTTCAACTTCCTCAGGGTATCTCTAATCACCTTCTCCTCGTTGTAGGCAGGTATAACAACGTAGATATCTCTTTTGTCCATAATACCCCATTAAAATCTCTTTTTACTTTACAACTATATACTTTGCCAAACCTCGTCCCAGAGCTATCTTACAGTTTCCAACCCGAGCTATAATTGGACCCCTGTCATTGGAGATTACTATTATCTTTGAACCTGGTACTATTCCCAACTGGTAGAACTTACTACAGGGTTTAGTTATCTTTACAACGGTGTAAATACCTGGACCTTTATCTGCAAGGGTATCCACATCTACCACCAGTTGAAGATTTTAACTGAGTCCCTCACATACACAGAACTCACATAGGGAGTACTCATTTTTCTGTTTATTCTTTACTGGACAGTAGTATCTCTCTCCTCTTTTCTCAATACACCTTCCTCCGGGAAACCTAGTTCCCACAGGATGGAGCGGTTTTCTCTCTATAAAGACTAGATAGGGTACTACTATTTTGGAGAGTTTAATAAAGGCATCCTCTCCCTTAGTCCCCCTTCTAAATCCCTCTATTCTCTTAAGGAGATTCCTTAATTTCTCCTCATCCACAGGGTAGTCCTCAACATCCTCCACCTTCCTCCTCTTTATCTCCTTTAGGGTATTTATAAAGTACATGATCTGATTTCTAAGGTAATGTTCCCTGTAATCCTCAGGTAGATACTTCATATCCTCCTCCAGGAAGACCCTCACCTTCATAAGATCCTGGATATTGAAATCTTTCGCCATCTCCTTAATCCTCTTAAATAACTCCCTACTTCTCATACTCCCACTACAACATACTCTCAATTATAAAACTTATAAGGGCAACTAGTAAACCTGTTACAGCCATCTTGAACCCTGAGATTACAATGTTCTCCCTGGATAACTTGCCTATATAGACACCTAGAACAAAGAGTAGAGTTGTAGTTATCACCACTGCTAGGAAGATGGCAACATCCTTTGGAAAGAGGAAAAAGGGAGTTATAGGAATGATGGAGCCAAAGGTTGTAGATATTCCATCCCATATACCACTTATCCTTGTTCTATTTAGCGCCTCCCTGTAGGCTAGAGAGGATTTTAGATATCCCTCCTCCTTTAGAAGGGCCTTCTCCTGAGACATTCTCACACTTTCCACTATTGCCCTCTCTGCAGTTAACGCCCCTAGAACATTGGAGATACCATTTGCCACCCCCCCTCCTACACCTGCGGTAATTATAAGGGAGGTATCACCCCCACTGGCCCCTATTATAACCCCTAAAGAGGAGAGGGATCCGTCGATAATACCCCTTATCACATACCTTATATCGAAGTTTTCAAGGAGGTGCCGCTTAATCTCTCCCAGGTTCACCTGCTATCCCCCGCCTACCTCTCTTTAACAATCTCCAAGATCTTAAGGGACATCTCGTAGTTCTTAAAGTAGTCATCTAGTACATTCTTCAGAGATCCTATGGAGTCTGTCTCTACGTAGAGTTCCAGCTTTTCCCCGTTGTAGGAGGTCCTTATTATAAGCCCCTCGTTGACGTCATCCACCTTTAAACTCCTGTACACTATCTCATTTCCCGGTATTCTCATCCTGTATCTAACCCTCACGGCATCACCTCTAAATACCTCTTTACCTCCTCTATAACCTTATCTGTAACCTCTCTAGTTTTCAAATTTCCCCCTAAATCTGGGGTTGTGTACCCCTTCTCAACTACAGATTTAACAGCCATCCTCAATATCCTACTCTCCCTCTCCATACCTAGGTATTGGAGCATCATGGCACCACTTAGTATGGAGGCTAGGGGGTTTGCTATTCCCTTCCCAGCTATATCAGGTGCAGAGCCATGTACTGGCTCAAAGAGTCCATGTCTATCTCCAATGTTTGCAGAGGGTGCTAAGCCAAGACCCCCAATTAATCCAGAGGCCTCGTCAGATAGTATATCACCAAAGAGGTTTGTAGTTACTATGACATCAAAGAGTTGAGGGTTTTTCACAATATAGAGAGCTGTAGCATCTACGAGATAGTCGTTGGCCTCTATGTTGTACCTTTTATAGTGTTCACCAACCTCGTAGAAGGTCTTTAAAAATAGCCCATCTGTTATCCTCAGGACGTTGGCCTTGTGAACACAGGAGACCTTTCTCCTACAGTGTTTCAGTGCATACTCAAATGCAAACCTTACTATCCTGTAACATCCTCTCCTGGTAATCACCCTCTCTGCAACAGCCTCCTGGGTATGGGGGTTGTAGTACTCCCTACCTACGTAGAGGTCTTCCGTATTCTCCCTTATTATCACAAAGTCTATATCCTTGAAGTTGGATATTGGACGAATATTTGCATAGAGATCTAACTCCCTTCTCAAGGTGATGATAGGGCTCCTGTATTTTTTTCCCTCTAACTCATGGGGTTTTGGAGTAGTTACAGCCCCAAAGAGTATAGCATCACACTCCTTTGCAGTTTCTATGGTCTCCTCAGGTATAGGGTCACCGTATCTCTTGAAGCACTGGTAACCTGCATACCCCTTTATAAATCGGAAATCTCCAAGGATTTCAAGTACCCTTAGAGTCTCAGGTATTACCTCCTTCCCTATCCCGTCACCCTCTATGACGCATATCTTATATCTCTTCATCCACTCACCAGGGTAAGTAATTATAATTTTTATAGTAACCATTTTTTAATAAGTTATCTAACAGTGAGGGGGTATACTATGAAGATCCTAGAAACCTCTGAAAAGGATATACTTAAGGTTATACCTGAGAATTTAGATGACCTCTGGCACCTCTACAACATCATAGAGAAGGATAACATAGTATGGGCTATGACAGAGAGAAGGGTAGAGGACAGGGGTGATAAATTAAGGGCTGACAGGGGTACCAAGAAGAAGGTATATCTAGGGTTGAAGGTGGAGAAGGTCCTCTTCCACGAGGATACAAATAGGTTGAGGGTAAGTGGTAGGATAGTTGAGGGACCTGAGGATGTACCCCTTGGAGCCTACCACACCATAGATATAGAGCCCTTAACAGAGGTTAGTATTAGGAAGGAGTGGAAGAGATGGGATTTAGATAGGTTGAAAAGTGCGGAGGAGTCTGCAAAAAAACCTAAGATAGTAGTTGTCATTATGGATGACAGCGAGTGTAATATATACCTTATAAGGGAGTATGGGATCAAGGAGTTGGCACATATAAAGTCCAATATCTCCAAGAAGTTGGATTCAAAGAGGTTGGAACAGGAGAGGCATAACTACTACAGGGAGATTGTAGAGGTTTTGAAACCTTACGAGGGGAAGATCCTTGTGGCGGGACCTGGATTTGGTAAGAGTAACTTCCAGAAGTACTTAGCAGAGAAGCATAAAGATATCTACAAAAGGGCAGTATTTGAATCTATAAACCATACTGGAAGGTTGGGACTTAACGAGGTTTTAAAATCTGGTATGGTAGATAGGATATACGGACAGGCGAGATTAAGTGAAGAGACCCAACTAGTTGAGAAACTTCTAGGGGAGATCTCAAAGGGAGACCTAGCTGTTTACGGCTTAGAGGAGGTTAAAAAGGCTATAAACTACTCTGCAGTAGATACACTACTTATAACTGACGAGTTTTTAAGGAAAAACAGGGAGATTGTTGAAAAGTTGATAAACTCCGTTGAATCCATTGGAGGTAAATCTGTAATCATCTCCACAGAACATGACGCGGGAAAACAGTTAAAGGCCTTAGGAGGTATTGGGGCTATTTTGAGATTCCCTATTGAATAAAAAAAGAAGTGATTAGGGCCCCCCTATCCTCACGGCCCTCCCATTCCTCCACTCTACAAATACTGGCTCCTCAGGGAGGTCATCCAGGGTCTTGAAGTACTCCACTGCAGCCTTTG
>DQVW01000054.1 GCA_015661555.1 Methanothermococcus okinawensis | reverse complement strand
TAAGGGCTGTTGTAGATCCAGAGGACGCCATCGAAGAGTTATCTGAGGAGGACAACAACTACACCATCAGGGTAACTGTGGAGGCTGCTCCACAGTCCGAAAGAAGGATTATTGACTTCCTCCTATCAACTCCAAGGTCTTCACGTGTCAGGGAAACAGTTCCAGAGGAGAGCGTCACATCGGAGGTAGATGCCTTCATAGAGAGGGCAAGGGTCATCCTAGGTTCAGAAATAGACCTCAACCTCTCAGCTAAGGACCTGAAGCCAGAGGTCGACCTGATAAAGACACCTACAGAGATAAAGGAGGACTGTATCCTCGTAGGAGGTCCAGTGGCAAACCCAACAGTGAGGAAGTATAGGGCAGCCTTCCCAGTGAGAGTAACCAACGAGTACCCAGGGAAACATAGAGGTGTCATCCAGGTGATAAAAATAGATGGCCACACTGTGGTACTCCTTGCAGGTTCCGACAGGTGGGGTACAAAGGCTGCAGTGGAGTACTTCAAGACCCTGAATGACCTCCCTGAGGAGCCAGTATTTGTAGAGTGGAGGAATGGGAGGGCCGTGAGGATAGGGAGGCCCTAATCACTTCTTTTTTATTTTCTAAAATAAAGTGATGTTATAACCTAAACTCCCCTTTTTCTATCCTCTTTTTAAGTTCCCTACATAACTTTATAGCCCTCTCTCTGTCTGACTGCCTGCAGGTTACAGGTATCCCTAGAATACTCTCTAACTTTATAGAGTACACCCCATGAGGACAGGTATCTGCACAGACTCCACATCCAAAACAGTCCTCTGTTGGTAGGGGTCTATTTCCCAGATGAGGCATCCTCTTAATAGCCTTTGTTGGACACATCTCCATAGCTCTACATACCTTACAGTTCCTACACCTCTGGAGATCTATAGTGGGCCTCAAATCTGCACCCCTCCACACCTGACCGTAATCACCTACCCCTATAGTTTTCCTCCCCACCACGTTTACAAGGGGTAAAGGGATATCTTCATCTAAGGTTTTTAGGAATTCCTTATTTCTCTCATTCACCTCTACAGGTACTGCAAGGGTGTTAAATACCTCCACACCTCCAGAGGTGATAAAACCTCCTAGGTAGTAGGAATCCATATTGTGCATATCTGCAGACACCATAAGGTTCTCCTTCCCCTTTGAACTCCTAGTTCCATAACCTAATATTACCCCCTCTGCACCGTTCAACAATACCCTCTTTCCAATGAGGTCCCTTTCATTACAGTGCATATTCTGAAGGGGATTTAACTCCCCACAACCTGAGAAGGAGGCCTCTCCCCTTCTCATCCTCCTCCTGTGGAATATGGTCTTTACAGGCACCTCCCCTAAGTTCGTAAAGGCCAGGTAATTTTTAAATGCCATCCTGGTCCCTATCATCCTGGCAGTGGGGATGTCATCCAAGGTTAAAATCCTCCTGTAAGTTCTCCCCCCACTCTCCACCAGGACCTCTATCTCCCTACCTGCAACAAGATCTTTAAATAGGAATCCCCCTCCATAATCCCCTACATAATTAGTTCCATGTACCACTACATCCACAGATCCCAGATACTCATTTGGACAGGGACCTATATATCCCTCTATGCCATTGAGATATACCTTCTCTCCCTTTCTAAAGGTACCAGGCTCGGCTATAGGTATATGGAGTACTGCCATGGTACCTGACATTACTCCACAGGTGGCAGTTGTAACAATATCTATTTCCTCTATCCTGTCCTCCTCGTTGTTTCTTATCATCCTCTTCAACTCATCAACAGTCACAACCACCTTCTCCTCAGGTGTTCCAGAATGCTCCATAAATACCACCTTAATTGATATTTAGAAAAATTATTAAAAAAGTGAGATATTATGCTCTCGGATATACTAAGGGGAAACATAGAGAGAAAGACAATAACTCAGGTATACGGCCCTCCAGGTGTAGGTAAGACAAACCTAGGTATAGTCTCCATGGTTAACTTTGTAAGGAGAGGTTACAGGGTAGCCTACATAGATACAGAGGGGGGCCTATCAGTTGAGAGAATAAAACAGATATCTGGAAAGGATTTTGAGAAAGTCCTTAATAACCTTGTTATCTATGAACCTGAAACCTTCGAGGAGCAGTCTAGAATCCTTGAAAAACTCTTCTATATAGAGAGGATTGGCTTAGTAGTGGTAGATGGTATATCCTCCCTCTACAGGTTGGAACTCTCTGACGACGTCCATAGGAATACCCTTCTTAACAGGATACTGGGGAAACAGATACTAACCCTGTTGAAACTCGCCAAGAAGAGGAATATAGCAGTACTGTTAACCAACCAGATCAGTGATACCTACAACGGAGTTAAACCTATAGGGGGTATAGTCCTGGAGTACTGGAGTAAGACCATCATCAGAATGGATAGGGTAGAGGATATTAGAGAGGCGATTTTGGAAAAACATAGATACCTTAAGGAGGGGGAAAGGGTTAAATTCAGAATAGTAAATGAGGGGATTGAGATCCTTAAAAACAGATAATCCTTAACCTTATATATGATTTTTATAAATAATTTTCACTACTATCCTCACGGTGGTATTATGAGAGTACTCCTCTACGTCTTCGTAGAAACAGAGAACATTGGTAAGGTTATTAACGCCCTATCTGAAGGGGGTATATCAGGGTTTTTTCTCATGGAGTACAAGGGGCTATCTCCCCGGGAGTGGAAGGGTTTTTTAATAGAGGAAGACCCTGAAAAGGCTATTAAGATAGTTAACGACCTGGCCCGTAATGCAGTAATGGTAGGTACTGTAGTTAGTGAGAGAAGGGCAAAGATTATCAGGAGATGTATACAGGAGAGACTTTCAAACTGTAGGTATACCATAATAGAAGTACCTGTTGAGGATATAGAGGTCAACTTTATAGAGTAACGGGATAGTTATGAGGTGTAGAAGAAGGGGTCGTCCAAGGTTACCAAGGTTCATCTCTGAGATACCTAAGGTTAGGGAGTTTATACCCAGGGATAAACCTGTGGAGGAGGGGGAGGTGGTAACACTTACCTTCGAGGAGTTGGAGGCTATAAGGTTGGTGGATTATTTGGGATTCTCCCAGGAGGAGGGGGCTGAACTGATGGGAGTGTCCAGGAAGGTTTTCTGGAATATTTTAAAATCTGCCAGAAGAAAGGTAAGTGACTTCCTGATAAATGGCAAGGTATTAAGGATAGAGGGGGAGGATTACAGGTTGAGAGAGTGTGGGATGTACAAGCTATGTGGGAAAAAGAGGTACTGTACCTTTAAGCCAAAGGATCACTGTCGTAGATTTAACCCTTAAAAAGGTGATAGGATGATACTGTTAGAGGTTAAAAACGTCTCCAAGAGATTTGGCGATAACCTGGTTTTAAAGAATATCAACTTCACCCTCGAGGAGGGTGAGGTGTTAGGTATACTGGGGAGAAGTGGTGCAGGTAAATCTGTACTGCTCCATATGTTAAGGGGTATGGAGGGTTATGAACCTACAGAGGGGAAGGTGATATACCACGTAACCATGTGTGACAACTGTGGGGAGGTGGAGGTTCCCTCCAAGGAGGGGCAGAGGTGTGAAAGATGTGGAGAGGGAACACTACGTAAAACCTCCATAGATCTCTGGGGGGAGGAAAAGGGGATATACAATTTAAAGAGAAAGATCGCTATAATGCTTCAGAGGACCTTTGCACTTTACGGGGAGAAGACAGTACTTGAGAATATACTGGAGGCTCTGTACTCTGCAGGTTTTGAGGGTAAGGAGGCCTTTGAGATCGCTTTAAAACTTATTAAGATGGTGAAGTTGGAACATAGGATTACACACCTTGCAAGGGATCTTAGTGGAGGGGAGAAGCAGAGGGTAGTACTTGCCAGGCAACTTGCCAAGAAACCTATAATATTCCTGGCAGATGAGCCCACTGGAACCTTAGACCCTAAAACTGCAAAGTTGGTACATGAGGCACTGAAAAATGCAGTTATTAAAAAGAATATAAGTATGATAATTACCTCCCACTGGCCAGAGGTAATTGCCCAACTCTCCAACAGGGCAATATGGCTGGAGAAGGGAGAGATTAAGAAGATAGGAGATAGCAGGGAGATTGTAAAGGAGTTTATGTCCTCCCTCAAGGGGTTCAAGAGGGAAGAGGTAGAGGTAAAGGATAAACTTATTATTTTGAGGGATATAGAGAAGAAGTACTGTTCCGTTGACAGGGGGGTAGTATATGCTGTGAGGGGGGTATCCCTGGATATATACGAGATGGAGATATTTGGTATAGTGGGGGCCAGTGGATCTGGGAAAACCACCTTGGCTAAGATCATCGGAGGAGTTATACCTCCCTCTAGGGGAGAGTATCTATTTAGGTTAGGAGATGAATGGATAGATATGACTAAGCCTGGACCTATGTATAGAGGTAGGGCTAAGAGATATATAGGTATGTTATTCCAGGAGTATGCACTCTATCCCCATAGAACTGTACTCTACAACCTTACAGAGGCTATAGGTCTAGAGCTTCCAGCAGAGTTTGCCAGGATGAAGGCGCTGTACACCCTAGTCTCCGTAGGCTTTACAGAGGAGGAGGCTGAGAGAATACTTGATAAATACCCTGGAGAGCTAAGTGTTGGGGAGAGACATAGGGTGGCCCTTGCCCAGGTACTTATAAAGGAGCCAAGGGTTGCCATCTTAGATGAACCAACTGGAACTATGGATCCATACACCAGGAATATAGTGGCAGCATCTATCCACAAATCCAGGAAGGAGTTGGAGCAGACCTATGTTATAGTATCCCATGACATGGACTTTGTAATGAACGTATGTGACAGGGCAGCACTTATGAGAGATGGGAGGATTGTAAAGATTGGAAAACCAGAGGAGATTGTGAAGATACTTACAGAGGAGGAGAAGGAGGATATGGGCATGCAATTAGAAGAGCAATAGGGGTTTACTTAGATGCCTCCTGGCAGAGGGTGGCACCTCGTAGAACCCCTCTGAGATATCCCTCTTTACCTCTATCAGCTTTATACTGTTGTAATCCACCCTCTTTTTGCACCTGTTACATACGTATCCGCTTTTAACCCCCTTTGATTTCAAGGTACCTCCACAGGAGCACCTCTTATCCTTCACATACACCTTGGCCAACTTCACAACCTTTAACTTCTCTATGTTGATACCAAAGGGTTTCTCCCTTACAGTACCGTATACCCCTACCATATCCTCCTTCTTCAACTTCCTTACAATATCCCTAAATCTCTTAGTTGGTTCATAGGCTACACAGGAGATCTCCCCAGTACCGTCACTGACCTTGAAGACTACAGCCCCCCCTCTTATACTCTTTGGATCCTCTGTAACAACCCCGTATACGATAACACCGGTATTTGGGTAGATGTCCTTTATCTTCATAGGTCTTAGATGGGCATCTGTTCCCTGGTTAGTTTTAAATATCATGTATCTGTCTATCTCCTCCCCACATTTAATCATCTTCATGGCCTTTAAAAGTACATCCTTTCTTACACCCCTGATACCGTAGAGAACTGGACACTTGGTATGGGGGGCAATGATAGGTTTATCTCCATCTACGTTGTCGAAGGTATAGGGAAATGTCTTCCTATCCATCTCTATGACAGATTTCTCATCTATTATTCTCTCCTTTCCCCAATTCTCCCTCTTTCTATAGGTTAGAAGTTCATAGGTATAGGGTCCAGAGGATGCTATACTTCCCAGGGCTCCTATAACACCGTAGCCCTTCTTGTAACATAGGTACTCTCCCCCAACCTTCTCAACCATCTCCTTGGCATACTGGAGATCTACTATATCGTAAAGTACCTTCTTGTAGTACTTTCTCAAGATACTCCTGTTCTTCCTGTAGTTTTCCTCGGGGAGGAACACTACCCCTGGATGGGTATTTTCATCCTCCAAATCTGAGTACTCCTCAACGTATTTTATAACGGTTTTCTTTATGTAGTCCATGTCCCTATCCTTTAAATCCTTCTCCAGCACCCTTAGGGCGATACCTCCATTTCCCCTAGTTTTATACTTAACCATTGGATTCATCCTTATCAACTTT
The DNA here is from genome assembly GCA_015661555.1 of Methanothermococcus okinawensis. Taxonomy (GTDB): domain Archaea; phylum AGJL01; class Methanococci; order Methanococcales; family Methanococcaceae; genus Methanofervidicoccus; species Methanofervidicoccus okinawensis_B. The sequence continues at coordinate 2,670 of DQVW01000054.1, read as the reverse complement.
GGGGTGTCCATCTTGTACCTCTTTCCCAACTCCTCCATTAGAAGGGTAGCTAGATAGGTGGTACAGTACCTCTCCCTACTGTCAGTATCGTCGATACCTATGAACATCCTCCCACCTTTGAGATGAAAATAAGTAAAAAAGTAAAGAATAAAATTATCTTATTCTAACGGATATGTTCTTACTGACGTAGAAGTCTCCAAAAGAGATTGTGACAATATTTGGTGGCAGAGTTTCAGGGAGAATATTTAAGTTACTACTGGTAACATGGACGTAGGTGATATTTCCGTCGTACTCTCTTTTAAAGATAACAGTGGTTTCACCATTTACCACTATTTCCTTGTTGGAGAATCTTATGGTGTATCCCCTATTACCTATAGGCTCAAAGGTTTTTGAAAGAGTCACGTCCTTTGAATAGGCCACTAGGGCATAGTTCTCAAAGATATCCAGTATGGAGTACCCCCTCTCTACTAACTCTGTATTTCTTATATTTTCTATGGTGTGAAGCACGTTATAGGTAAGTATTGCAGAGACTAGCAGTATAAAGGATATTGCCAGTACCGCATCTATGGAGATCTGACCTCTTTTAGAGAACATAGTATCCCTTTTAGTAATTTGAGATCTATAATGCCCTCCCCTTTGAGTACATCTCTGTATCCACTAAGTTCCACACCTATTTTTATCAGTCTGTACAACTCATCCTTAAGGGGCAACTTTCTAAATATCTCCCTTTTATTTAACTCTCCAAGATATCTTATAATCTCCCTCTCTACAGTTAATCTCTTGGATTTTATATTCCTCTCTATCCTTCTCTTAATATAGGCTACCTCTCCCCCTATATTTAAATTTGCCACCTCTCTGTATCTCCTGGATAGGTCCTCTAAGCTGGCACTACTAAAAATATACCTTCCCAACTCCTCCCTCTCCTCCCAGGTTATGTACTCCCTCTCGTCTAACTTACACCTTGTAGAGGTCTCCATTCCCATAAGTCTTATCTCCTCAAGTTGATCTAGATACAACTCCTCACAACACTCTATGGCATGCCTTATCATCTCCTCACTACACTTCCCCATCCTTATACCTCTACAGTAATGTCTAATAACAAGTAGGAAGTCTCCATTCCACTTTACCCTAAAACTGAAGGGAAAGAGTTTGCACATCGTGGGCTTATAGGAATATCCCCTTTCTATCTGGATCCTACATAGGTTGTCACGGGTCAACAGTAGACATCCTCTCCTACCCACCTTTAACCTCTTTGAAAAGTAGGATCCCCTAACATCCTCTATATAGTGGGAGTAGTCCTCCCTTAACTTTAGATAGTCAAAGTAGGAGAGGTATATCCGCCAGTATTTACAACTACAGCAAAATCCACATTTAATACATCTGTATGTTATACCGTCAAAGGTGATCTCCCACCTCGTAGAGCTCACCTTTGAGGTTATTAAAAAAATAGTAATTAATGATCCACAGGTTTAAACTTGTAACCGTAGTGTATTATACCATCCTCTCCATCCTCCTTTATCCTCCTAAACACCACCTCCACAGGCATGCCAATATATACCTCTTCAGGTTTGCAGTCTATCTGGGCAGTTATCCTTGGACCCTCCTCTAACTCCACAATGGCTATTACATAGGGTGCCATCCTCTCAAACTCCTTAGGTGGTACATGTACCACGGAGTAGGTGTACACCTTTCCCCTTCCACTAAGTTTATACTCCTCCAACTCACCTTTTCTCCTACAGTAGGGACATATATTCCTAGATGGGAAAAATATTCTACCACAGGTTTTACATCTACTTCCAATGAGGCAGTACCTCTCCTTTATATGTCTCCAACTTCTAACTACCAAGTTATCACCATGGATGCTAGCCTCTTATCAACACCATGTTGTTGTTAAGGTCTATCTTTACGATCTCCCCCTGGAACTCCTTACTCTCTCCAAATAGATCTGTGGCAATAATCTTATCCCCCTTCTTCTCCACAAGCATAACATCCTCCATAACCAGTTGATCATTTAAGTAGAGGTTGAGGTTACACATTATCCCACCTATCTCCTGTTGTTAGAGAGTATATGGACACATACTGTTCCTCCACTTCCTCCAACATTTGCAGTTATCCCATAACCATGTTTTATAGGGGCCTGTCTATCCCTACAGTTTTCATCCCCTTTCAACTGCCAGTATATCTCCCCAACCTGCCTTATACCTGTTGCTCCAAGGGCATGTCCTGCCGCCTTTAAACCCCCACTGGGGTTAACTGTAAGGAAGTCCTCGCAGTCTATTTTTATCTTCTCCTGGGCAACGATCTTTCCAGCCTCTCCCTTCTTACAGAACCCCAAGTCTTCCAGAAGTATCAGACCATTTATGGCGAAGCAGTCATGGACCTCTGCAACATCTATCCTATCTGGCGTAATCCCTGCCATCTTATAGGCCTTTTCAGATGCCACCTTTGCAGCCTTTAGGGTTGTTATACTCTCCCTACTATGGAGGGATATGGTATCTGAGGCCTGGGTGGAGGCCCTTATATATATCATGTTATCTCTGGAGACAAAATCTTTAGCCCTCTCTGCATCACATATTATGAGGGCTGCGGCACCATCTGATACTGGGGAGCAGTGCATAAGTGTTAAAGGTTCAGCAACTGGAGGTGCATTTATAACCTGTTCCAGTGTGG
>DQVW01000015.1 GCA_015661555.1 Methanothermococcus okinawensis | reverse complement strand
CTTTCCCTCTCTTTCCCTCTTTCTTCCCCCTCTGTTGGTTTCTCTATAGGCTTTTCCTCCTCTTTAGTTTCTCCCGGAGGTTTTTCTACCTCTTCTTTATCCTCCTCTGGCCTCCCTCTATTCTCTGGAGGTTTTTCCTCCTCTTTAGGTCTCTTTCTCCCATCCTCTGGTAATGTAGGAGGAGTGTATTGAAATAACTTCCCCTTGACTCTAGCTACTCCTATTATATAACTATCATTTACCCTCAATATAGGTAGTATTAGCATCTCCTCCTCTGTCCTATTCCACACGTACACATGGAGATAGAATACAGGTACCTCCTCTGAGTAGATACTTCTCACTACAGAGTAGGTGGAATGTGGAGGTAGAGTAATATTGGAAATATTTCCCAGATTTACACTTTTATTACCTATCTCTGCCCATAAATAGATATTGGCCTTTAGAGGTACATCGATAGTGTTATAGATAGAGTAATTTGCTATCCAGAGTATGGAGTTGTTTACAATCCTGTTGGACTTCTCTATGGAGAAGGGGATACTTGGGGTATATATAATCTCTACCTTGGAGGGTATCCTGTAACTTATATAGCTGTCTTCAAAGTAGAGGGTATTTGAAGGGGAATTTTTATAGAGATCTATGGAAACATGTGAGTGGCCAGAGATCACGGTAGAGATATTCTTTAAGGTATAACCAGGGGGAAAAGAGATATTAACAGGCACCGCCCTGTCGTAGTTATTTATTACGGTGTAGGTTATTTTCCAGGTATCTCTATTTACCTTGGTGGCAGATATTTTTACAGAGAGATTTACAGTTTCTATAGGTAGGTCAAAGGTTATACTTCTCTTAAATTGAAAGATAAAAAAACGCTGATCTTTATAGATTACATAGGCCTCAAGTACCTCCCCTTTAAGCATCTCCATTAAGTTGGCTACATATAACTTGGAGAGGTTAACATGTTGACTACCATCGGGATAGAATACAACATCGTCGTACCTGTATATCTGGGCAACAGTGGTATTCAAAAACAGTAATAAAAGGGTAATAAAAACTACTGTCCTCATAGCTATAACCTTTTAGCTTATATCCACCTTTACATTTAAAAAGACTGGACCTCTAACGTCTATAACTTTGCCCCTACTTACAATATACCTCATTGCCACATCTTCCAGCCTTAAATTTACATCTCCAAGGTTTCTAACTATGGGCACCCTTATCTTCAACTGGTTCACATTGGATACCAGGGCCTCCTCTATCTTATAGGCAACCTTGAAGGAGAGGGCATCTATATACCTTATACCAGTTGGAATACCGTATTTCCTGGTATCCTCTACAAGTTTCCTGTACTCCTCCTTAATACCCTCCTGGGACTCTGGCACCCCTATGATGTTTCCATCATATACGTAGATCTCGTTTAATATAGAGGGTCCTAGCAACCTCTTACCCTCCTCCTCCTCGTAGATAGTGATTCTTATATCCTTCTTCACACCGTAAAACTCTATCTCCCTCTCAATCACCACTTCACAGGGTGCAGGTTTATCCCTGTTCTTTATGGAGACCTCTACAAGGTCTAACCCTAGATTGTAGAGCTCATCAGTTACAGGGATCTTGTCAATGTATATCATTGAGGCTATATCCCTGTCACTTAGGGCTACATCGTAAAGTTGGGGGTATACCATCTTTCTAACATCCTCGTAGTTGTAGAGGATCATAGCCAGCCTCTCAACTCCAAGGCCTAAGTTCATAACTGGTACATCTATCCCGTACTCACTAAGTGCAATAGGGGAATACATACCAAAGGTGGCAACCTCCAACCACTCCCCCAACTTTGGGTGATAGGCGTAGACCTCAGTCTGGGTATCTGGGGCGTAGTATTTACTCCTCTTCTCATCAGGTTTAAACTTAAATCTTGTAAATCCCAGTTGGGAGAGTAACCCCTCTGCAACAGCCATACCTTCGTCTATGGAGACATCTTCCCCAACTACTACACAGGAGGCGGAGTGGTAGGTCATAAGATGACTTCTATCCTCCCTCTGCTCCCTTCTGAAGCACCTGTCTATGGAGAAAAGTTTAAAGGGTAGGGGCTTTTTACCAATAAGATGAGATAGGGTGATGAACCAACCTGAGGTCATATGACTACGAAGTGTTAGAGAGAGGGGTTCAGGTGTTAACTCCTTAAACTCTGGGAACACCTTCTCCAACACCTTCAACCCCATCTCACTGGATACCTGAAGAGCTCTACCTATCTCCATTACTAAGTCATCCCCATCGATAGCACCTTTTTTATACTTATGGAGGGTCTTCCTGAGATTCTCCACCTTCTCCGGGGTCATCTTCACTCCCAATTTCTCTATCTCTTCTATCTTTTCCTTTCCTAGGCCTACATCAGGTCTTGGGAGTCCTGCCAGGTAGAAGCATCTATCTAGTACTGCAGGGGCCTCTGGACCAAACTGTTTGTATATCTCCCTCTCCTCTACAATTAATGGGTTTATAAACTCCTCGAACCCCATCCTTAGGTAGCACTCCCTCAACCTCTCTATGGTATCCATCACTGGATGGGATTTTCCATACTCCATCCTCATCCTTGGATACCTTCTATCTATGTGTTTTTTAGGTAGCAAATTCTTTGTGGCTCTCCAGGTCCCTTCGAAGTCCTTCCTTGCCATCTCCAAGATCTCCTTCCTGTTGAACATCTCCATCCTCCTCTAGGTTTTAAAACAGGTTAATTTCTCTTAAATCCAATTAAATTTATATACCATACTATAGTTTATATGAGCTATATTTCTCTAAAAGTGCCAGAGAGGGATTTATATGGCGAGAAGTAAACAGTCAGAGATAAACATTGGAATGGTTGGACATGTTGATCACGGTAAAACAAGTTTAACTAAGTTACTTACAGGGGTATGGACAGATACCCACAGTGAGGAGTTAAAGAGAGGAATTACCATAAGACTGGGATATGCAGACTGTGAAATAAGAAAATGTCCCAAGTGTCCTGAACCTGAGGCCTACACCGTAGAGAAGGTATGTCCAATATGTGGTACAAAGACCCAACTGTTAAGGAAGGTATCCTTTGTAGATGCCCCAGGTCATGAAACACTTATGGCCACCATGTTGTCTGGAGCCTCCCTTATGGACGGTGCCATACTTGTCATTGCGGCAAATGAGGAGTGTCCTCAGCCCCAGACAAAGGAACATCTCATGGCTTTAGATGTACTGGGAATAAAGAATATTGTAATAGTGCAGAACAAGATAGATCTGGTTACCGAGGAGAGGGCTAAGGAAAACTATCAACAGATAAAGAGATTTATAGAGGGCACCATTGCAGAGGATGCCCCCATTATACCCCTATCTGCCCACCATGGAGCAAATGTAGATGTACTTCTAAACGCCATTCAGGATCTCATTCCAACTCCTGAAAGGGATCTAAGTCTCCCTGCCAGGATGTACGTTGCAAGGAGTTTTGACGTTAATAAACCAGGATGTAAGATAGAGGATCTCAAGGGAGGGGTTATTGGAGGTAGTATTATCCAGGGTGTTTTAGAGGTTGGAAAGGAGATAGAGATAAGACCAGGGTTAAAGGTTACCGAGGGGAATAAGACTTACTGGGAGCCTATAGTAACTGAGATCACCTCACTTAAGGCAGGTAACCTCCCTGTGGAAAAGGCCTATCCAGGTGGACTGGTAGGGGTGGGTACAACCTTGGATCCAGCCCTTACAAAGGCAGATGCCCTAAGTGGTAGCGTTGCAGGGGAGCCAGGAACCCTACCTGAAACCCTGGACAGGATTACAATAGATGTCCACCTCCTAGACAGGGTAGTAGGTACCAAGGAGGAGAGAAAGATAGAACCTCTAAGGACCAATGAGATACTTATGATAAATGTTGGTACCGCTACAACTGTAGGTGTCATCCTCTCGGCCAGGGACAACATAGCAGATATTAAGTTGAAGCTGCCAGTATGTGCAGAGAGAGGTGCAAGGGTGGCCCTAAGTAGAAGGATAAATGGGAGATGGAGGTTGATTGGTTACGGTATAATACAGTAAAGGTTAAAAAATAATTGACTTTAATATTTGTTTTAAAGTTGTTTTTAGGGTGATATAGATGAAGATATTTGAGAATATAAAGAATATAGGGAAAGTTATAAGGCTGGAGAGGATATTTAACAAGGACTCAGAGAGAACTGTAATAATACCCATGGACCACGGTGTTACCATAGGACCTGTAAAGGGACTGGAGAATATGAAGGAGACTATAAACAAGGTAGCCGAGGGAGGGGCAAATGCAGTCCTTGTACATAAGGGTATAGTGAGACATGGCCATAGAGGTTACGGGAAGGACATAGGTTTAATAATCCATCTCTCTGCAGGGACAAACCTATCCCCAGATCCCAATAAGAAAGTCTTAGTCACCTCAGTTGAAGAGGCTATAAGGATGGGAGCAGATGCGGTCTCCATCCATGTAAACGTTGGAGCAGATTCAGACTACGAGATGTACAAGGATCTAGGTAGAATAGCAGAGGTATGTGAGTACTGGGGGATGCCCCTAATAGCCATGATGTATCCAAGGGGTAAGAAGATAAAGGATGAGAAGGACCCTGAGGTTGTAGCCCATGCTGCAAGATTAGGTGCTGAATTAGGGGCTGATATTATAAAGACCAACTATACCGGAGATATTGACTCCTTCAGGGAGGTTGTAAAGGGATGTCCAGCACCTATTGTAATTGCAGGGGGTCCTAAGACAAAAAGTGACAGGGAGTTCCTACAGATGGTTAAAGATGCCATAGAGGCTGGAGCAGTTGGAGTGGCAACTGGAAGAAATGTATTCCAGCACAGGGACATCACAGGTATTACAAGGGCTATATGTATGGTGGTCCACGAGAATGCTGATGTTGAGGAGGCTCTAAAGGTTATAAAAGGTGACTAATTAGGTGATAACATCAAACCCTTTATAGTTATCAACTACAAAACCTACAGGGAGAGTGTAGGTAAAAGGGGGTTGGAGATAGCAAGGATAGCTGAGAAGGTCTCAGAGGAGAGTGGAGTGCCCATAGGTGTCTGCCCACAGTTTCTAGATCTAAGGATGGTAAGGGAGAATGTGGATATTCCTGTATACGCCCAGCACTTTGACCCTGTATCTCCTGGAAGTAACACTGGAAGTATCCTGGTGGACACCCTTGTAGACAGTGGTTTAAATGGTAGCCTCCTAAATCACTCGGAAAAGAGAATGATCCTGGCAGATTTAGAGAGGGCCATCCAAATAGCCAAGGAACATAACTTGGAGACCATAGTATGTGCTAACAATATAAAGGTTTCAAAGGCTGTAGCCACTATGGAACCTGATATGTTAGCTATAGAACCACCTGAGTTAATAGGAACAGGTATCCCAGTATCCAGGGCGAACCCAGAGATAGTGGAGGGAACTGTAAGGGAGGTAAGGAAGATAAATAAAAATGTAAAGATCCTCTGTGGTGCAGGCATCTCCAAGGGTGAGGATGTTGCAGCTGCACTGGAGTTAGGGGCAGAGGGGGTACTTCTAGCCTCAGGTGTTGTTAAGTCTAGGGATGTAGAGGGTGCCATAAGGGAACTTATAAAGTACATCTAACTTACTATCTCTCTTAGTATCTCCAAAAACCTTCTATCCTCCTCAAAGGTCCCAATGGATACCCTTATATACTCCCCCTCCAGGCCTTCAAAGGATTTACAGTCTCTAACAATAACACCTCTTTTTAAAAGTTCCTCACAGAACTCTCCCGAGGTCATACCATTTTTAATCTCCACAAGTAGATAGTTGGCCTCGGAGGGGTACACCTTTAAATCTTTAAATTTCCTCAACCCCCTGTAGAGTATCTCCCTACTCTCTATCCCCTTCTCCCTGGAATACTGGAAGAACTCCCTATCCCTTAAGGCGGTAATGGCACAGACCTGACTTAGCCTCGTTAAACTAAAGACAGGTTTTACCCTCATCATGTATTGGATTATCCTCTTGTTGGCGACACCGTAACCTACCCTTGCACCAGCCAATCCAAATACCTTGGAAAAGGTTCTCAGGATGAAAAGGTTGTCGTACTCTAAAACCCACTTAGTTACATCGTAGATATCTTTGGAGTACTCTATATAGGCGTGATCCACCACTACCAGGGCATCAGTGGATTCCAGGATCTTCTTAATATCCTTTCTCTCTATTGGGTTTCCAGTGGGGTTGTTTGGTGTACAGAGAAATATCAACTTTGTCCTCTCGGTTATATTCTCCAGTATACTCTCTATATCCAGTTTAAAGTCCTTCCTCCTGTCGTACCTCCCATACCTTATACTGGCTCCATGGATAAGGGCTGAAACCCTATACTGGGTAAAGGTAGGTATTGGGATAATCACTTCATCTCCAACATCTACAAAGGTCCTCATAAGCGTGTCAATTATCTCATCAGCCCCATCTCCCCCAACAATAATATTCTCCTCAGGTATATCCAGGAATTTACTTAACTCCTTCATAAGTACAGGATTCACAGGTTCAGGATACTGGTGAAGGTTTTTAACCTCCTTTGGCAACTCCTCCACTATTCTTTTGGAACATCCCCAGGGGTTCTCATTGGATCCCAACTTTATAACCTCCTCTGGATTCAACCCATATCTCCTAATAACATCCTCCTTGGACTTACCTGGTACATAGGGTTTGAGGAATCTCACCCTCTCCCTTACAAGTTTCTCTATCACAGAGATCACCTCTTTTAAAAATTATTAAAACCCTCTAGGTGGAAGTATGGTTAAGATGATATCCTCTGCAGTAGCTCCAGCATCTGGAACTATTATCAACGGTATCGCCACAGGTAAGGGATCTGCATATGCAATCAACTTAAAGGTAAAGGCTACAGTGGAATTCATAGAGGATGGTAGAGGGGAGGTAAAGGGAGTGGTAAAGGATAACCCCAAGATAGACACAACTCTTATAGAGCTATGTGTAAAGAAGGTCCTGGAATACCTAGATTTGGACTACTCTGCAAGGGTTATTACAGAGACGGAGATACCTATAAGGTCTGGACTAAGTAGTAGTAGTGCCACATCTAATGCGGTGGTAATGGCTGCCTTTGACGCCTTGGGGGAGAAGGTAGAGGATAGAGTTATACTGGAGATAGGGATAAAGGCCTCCTTTGAGGCAGGGGTAACTGTTACAGGGGCCTATGACGATGCCACCGCATCCTACTACGGAGGTATAACTATTACAGACAACCTTGAGAGGAAGATAATAAAGAGGGATAGATTTAAAGAGGATATGGGAGTGTTAATACTTATACCTAGGTTAGATAAAAATGTGGATGTAAAGAGAATGAAGTTGATAAGGGACTACGTTGAGGTGGCATTTAGGGAGTGTCTACTGGGGAATTACTATCGGGCTCTCTTTTTAAACGGTCTCCTCTACGCCTCTGCCTTAGGTTTCCCAACTAATATACCTATTGAGGCTGTTGAAAAGGGGGCCTTAACTGCAGGTCTCTCTGGAACTGGACCTTCCTATACGGCACTTTGCCACTGGGAGGATATAGAGAGGGTTAAAGGTGCACTGGAGAGGTACGGTAGGGTAATTACAACGGAGTTGAACAACGAGGGTGCCAGGATTGTGTAATAAGGTGATAAGGATGGATATGGGATTAAACCTCTCTAGATCTAAGGAACTCTTTGAGGAGGCTAAAAAATACCTTGTGAAGGGTGTAAACAGTCCAGTTAGATACTTTAAACCCTATCCCTTCTTCGTGGATTATGCAAGGGATTGCTACCTCTTCGATGTAGATGGAAACAGGTATATAGACTACTGTCTCGCCTATGGTCCCATGGTTCTCGGCCATGGAAACCCCCATGTAATAAAGAGAGTAATGGAGCAGTTGGAGAGGGGAACCCTTTACGGATGCCCCACTGAAAAAGAGGTTATACTTGCAAAGGAGGTTGTAAAGAGGGTTCCATGTGCTGAGATGGTAAGGTTTGTAAACACTGGAACAGAGGCTACCATGAGCGCCATTAGACTGGCTAGAGGTGTTACAGGGAGGAAGAAGATTGTGAAATTTGACGGGGCCTACCATGGAGCCCATGACTACGTACTTGTTAAAAGTGGTAGTGGAGCCCTAACCCATGGAGTACCAAACTCCCCAGGTATCCCAGAGGAGACTACAAGGAACACCCTCCTTGTCCCCTTCAACGACGAGGATGCCCTTAGAAAGGTAATAAGGGAGAATGGGAGTGAGATCAGCTGTGTTATCATGGAACCTGTTATGGGTAACGTGGGGTGTATACCTCCAAAGGAAGGATATTTGGAGTTTGTAAGGGAGATCACAGAGGAACAAGATATCCTCTTAATATTTGACGAGGTTATTACAGGGTTTAGGTTGGCACCTGGAGGAGCTCAGGAGTACTACGGTGTTACCCCAGATTTGGCCACTCTAGGTAAGATACTTGGAGGTGGATTTCCAATAGGTGCCCTAGTAGGTAGGAGGGATTTAATGGAGCACCTCTCACCCTCTGGACCTGTGTATCAGGCAGGTACCTTCAACGGCAACCCTATCTCTGTTACCGCAGGTATTGCAACCTTGGAACAACTTGGGGAGGACTTCTATAAGAGAACATTCACCTCTGCAAGGAGGATATACCAGTTTATAGAGGAGTGTGCAGAGGAGAGGGGGATACCCCACTGTGTAAATGGGGTGGGGTCTATGTTCCAGATCTACTTTACAGAGGGGAAGGTCTTAGACTATGAAAGTGCCAGGAGAAGTGATATTGAGATGTTCAACAGATACTTCTATGGTCTTCTGGAGAGGGGTGTGTTTATTCCACCTTCACAGTTCGAATGCTGCTTTACCTCTGTGAAACATGAGGGGGAGGTAATAGAGGAGACCTTAAGGGCTATAGAGGAGGTATTTAGAAAGTTATCACAGTGAAACCATGGGGGAGATATACAGGTTAGATGACTGGAGGGCGATGAAGATAAAACACACTGTAGAGATAGGGGAGGAATCCCAGGAGACTAAAACACTGCTTATAGAGTTTGAGAAGAGAAGGAAGGTACTCTCCACCTGGGAGGGGTTTAAAGTTGTAAAGTACGTCGCCAACACCTCCATACCTAAACCCTTCTGGGACAAGGTCCATAACTATGAGGAGTACAGGGAGATGGTACTAAGGAAGTTAGGGGTTAGGGAGGAGGATATAGCCCTACTATCTACAGGTGCAGATATGGATAACCTTGCCATAGCAAAGGAGGAGTTTGATGAATTCTACGTGGTAGCCTTTACAACTGCCGGGGCTAAGTACAACGCAGTAAGACTGGGAGACGAGGAAAGTGACTACATAGAGAAGGACTTTAAAACCTACAGGATTAATGTAGGGACTGTAAATATTATACTTGTAACCAATGCCAACTTGACAGATGGGGCTATGGCCAGGAGTATTATAACCATTACAGAGGCAAAGACAAATGTATTCCAGGAGTTGGATATAAGGAGTACAAGGCATCCAGAGTTACAGGCGACAGGTACAGGTACCGACAACGTAATAGTAGTTAAGGGATTTGGAAGGAGGGTCCAGTATACAGGGGGGCATACCAAGTTAGGGGAGATGATAGCCAGGGCCGTTAAGAGGAGTGTAAGGGAGGCCCTGATAAAACAGGATAAAATTAAATTATAGAGGTGAGAAAAATGAGTATAAGGAAATCCATAGTATACTTTGAAAGGGCTGGGGTGCAGAATACAGAGGAGACCTTGAAGTTGGCAGTTGAGAGAGCCCAGGAATTGAACATTAGAGATATAGTGGTAGCCTCCTCCTATGGAGATACTGCGAGGAAACTCCTGGATATACTGGAGGAAAGAGGTCTCCATCTAAATGTAGTGGTGGTTACATACCATCAGGGATTCCACGAGGTGGATAGACTTACCATGAGTGAGGAGACCATGGAGGAGTTGAAAAAGAGAGGTGCAAAGATATTCATAGGACCCCATGCTCTAAGTGGTGTTGAGAGGGCAATCTCCAACAAATTTGGTGGCGCCTATCCAGTAGAGATAATAGCCCATACCCTGAGGACCTTTGGACATGGGTTGAAGGTATGTTACGAGATCACCCTGATGGCTGCAGATGGGGGCCTCATTAAAACTAGAGATGATGTAATTGCCATTGGAGGAAGAAGTAGGGGGGCAGATACTGCAGTTGTAATAAAGCCTGCAAATCTAAGGAATTTCTTCGATATGGAGGTAAGGGAGATTATCTGTATGCCCCGAGATAAGAGAAAGATGGATGAGTAAAGGGTTAAGATGGATCTGGAGTTTCTTAAAAGTGTCTTTGTAGATCTAGTGGAGAAGTACGGGTTGTTAGGCATCTTTATCATAGGCTTCTCTGAACCTATATTTCAACCCTTTCCAACGGAAATATTTATGATAATTGCCATATCCATGGGTCTAGATTGGAGATACGTATTCCTCTCTGCCCTCCTAGGTTCCATACTTGGATCCACTGTTACCTACTACCTCTCCTCAAGGTACGGGGAGAAGTTGGCACTGATGCTCTTCAAGGAGGAGGAGTATAGAAAGGGGGAGAGATTTTTCAAGAAGTACGGGGTTTTAGGTTTTCTCCTTATAAGTTTTACACCACTACCCTTTGAGGTAATGTGTTGGGTATGTGGAGCCTTTGGAATGCCCTTTGACAGGTATATACTTGCAGTCTCTCTAAGTAGGGTAATAAGACATGGTGTTGTAATAGTTCCCTTAGCCCTCTGGGGAGATAACATCTGGAAATTACTAAATCTAGAGGAGGTTTTAGTATGTGCCTAGCAATACCCTGTAAGGTTGTAGAGATATTTGAAGAGAATGGAGAGAGATACGCCATTGCCGAGTACAAGGGGGTAAGACAGAAGGCCAAGTTGTCACTTCTAGAGGATGTAAAGGTTGGAGACTACATACTGATACATACTGGATACGCCATAGAGGTGCTAAGTGAGGAGGATGCAAAGTTAAGTCTAGAGGCCTGGGAGGAGTTATTGGAGACCATAGGTAAGATGGAAGACTAGATAATTTTTTCTAACAGTTTATTTATTGTTATAAATATAACAATATTTAAAAGGGTGAGAATCATGGAGGTAAAAGAGATTGACAAAAACACCTACAGGGACTTTATAAGGTGTATAATTAAAAGTCTACTGGATAAAAAAGAGATACTGAAAAACCTTCCACCCAAGAAGAGGAAGGAGAAGATAGAGGAGATTAAAAGGGAGTGTATTAGAAGGTTCCAGTTAGAGATAGGTTTCCCTCCAAACTCAGAGATTATAAGGTATGCAACAGAGGAGGAGAGAAAGGAACTTATCCCCATCCTAAGGAAGAAACCTGTTAGAACCATCTCAGGGGTGGCAGTTGTAGCTGTTATGACATCACCTGAAAAATGTCCCCATGGAAAGTGTATCTTCTGTCCGGGAGGTATAAACAGTGTATTTGGAGATGTGCCACAAAGTTACACCGGTAGGGAACCTGCCACCATGAGAGGACTCATGTACAACTTCGATCCCTACATCCAGACCAGGGAGAGGATAAGGCAGTTGGAGAAGATAGGACATCCCACAGACAAGGTGGAACTTATAGTCATGGGGGGAACATTTCCAGCTAGGGATATAAAGTATCAGGATAACTTTATAAAGGGATGTCTCGATGCCCTTAACGAGAGACCTTCCAGAACCCTTGAGGAGGCCCAGAGGATAAATGAAACAGCTAAACATAGATGTGTCGCCCTTACACTGGAGACAAGACCTGACTACTGTGGTGAGAGGGAGATAAACCAGATGCTCAAGTTAGGTACTACCAGGGTGGAGTTGGGGGTTCAGACCATATACAACGATATCCTGGAGTTTATTGAAAGGGGTCATACAGTGGAGGACACTATAAGGGCCACACAACTTTTAAAGGACAGTGGTCTAAAGGTCTCCTATCATATTATGCCAGGTCTCCCAGGCTCCTCCATAGAGATGGATAAGAAGGTATTCAAGGAGATATTTAGCAACCCAGATTTTAGACCTGACCTTGTAAAGATCTACCCCTGTCTGGTGATAGAGGGTACAAAACTCTACAAGTTGTGGAAGGAGGGGAAGTTCAAACCTATTAGAGAGGAGGAGGCTGTGGAGATTATAACCTATGCCAAGTCCATAATGCCCAAGTGGGTTAGAACCTCTAGAATACAGAGGGACATCCCTGCAAATGTTATTGTAGATGGGGTTAAGAAGAGTAACTTGGGGGAGTTGGTATACAAAAATCTGGAGAGGTTGGGTATAAGGTGTAGGTGTATCAGGTGTAGGGAGGTGGGACATGTAATCTACAAGAGGGGTATCTATCCAGACCCTGAAAATATAAAACTCTGTAGGGAGGACTACAGTGCAAGTGGAGGTCATGAGATATTCCTCTCCTTCGAGGACGTTAAGAAGGACATACTTATAGGATACCTAAGGTTGAGGATACCCTACAAACCCTTTAGACCGGAGATAGACGATAAAACTGCACTAGTTAGACAGTTACATGTATGTGGTCAGGAGCAGGGTCTATTTAGAGGGGGTTATAAGGAGGAGGAGATGTTATGGCAACATAGGGGCTACGGTAGAGCCCTTCTAAGGGAGGCTGAGAGGATAGCCAGGGAGGAGTTCCAGATGAGGAAGATACTTGTTACCAGTGGTATAGGCGTAAGGGAGTACTACAGAAAGTTGGGATATAGGAGGATGGGCCCCTACATGGGAAAGGAGTTGGTATAAGATAAAGTATATAAAGAGAAGGGCTAGAATAATGTTCAAAAAAGGGTTAGAGGTGAAAGGTGTGAAGTTTTTCCTGGACACTGCAGATGTTGAGAGGATAAGGGAGTATGCCCAGCTAGGTATAGTGGATGGAGTTACAACAAACCCAACCCTTATTGCAAAGGAGGGGAGGGACTTCCAGGAGGTAGTTAAGGAGATATGTGAGATTGTGGAGGGGCCTGTAAGTGCGGAGGTTACAGCCCTAGACACCGAGGGTATGGTTAGAGAGGCCAGAGAACTCTCAAAACTTGCAGATAACATAGTGGTTAAAATACCTATGACCAAGGAGGGTATAAGGGCTGTAAATATCCTCTCAAAGGAGGGTGTAAAAACTAACGTTACCCTAGTATTCTCAGCAAATCAGGCACTAATTGCGGCAAAGGCTGGGGCAACCTATGTCTCCCCCTTTGTAGGTAGATTAGACGATAACGGCCAAATAGGTATGGAGTTGGTAAGGGAGGTAGTAACTATATTCAAGAACTACCAGATAGAAACAGAGATTATTGTAGCCTCCATAAGACATCCACGTCATGTAATTGAGGCTGCAAAACTTGGAGCCCATGTAGCTACCATACCTCCTCAGGTACTGGAGAAGATGTTCCACCATCCATTGACAGATAAAGGTATAGATATCTTCATGAAGGACTGGGAAAACTACCTGAAAAATAGATAACAGGTGTTACTATGGAGTATATAAACGAGAAGATAATTAAACCTGCACTAATTGGAGGGGTTATTACAGGGATTTTAGCCTTTATTTTTTCATTTATCCCTCTAGTTGGTTATTGTTGCTGTTTCCTCTACCTTCTATCAGGTATTATCACTGGCTATCTCTTAAGTCAGGAATATCTTCCAAGTGACAGGGACTATCTTATCTCAGGTGCACTAAGTGGAGGTATTGCAGGTTTTGTCAGTTGGCTGTTGTATGCCCTAATATCTATACTGATTATCCTACTGTATGGAACGATGGCTCTCTCCTATATGGCAGGTGTAGGAACCCACTACTCCGATCTATACTTGGGATCCACTATAATGGGCTTTATATTTTTTGCCCTATTCCTCCTAATACCTCTCCTTATATGCCTGGTAATAGGTGCCGCCTTTGGGGTTGTTGGAGCAGCAATGTATAGGATAGCGGCAGAGGAGATAATGAAGAGATAACAGGGTCATACCTATGAAACTGGGGGAGGTGGTTAGACCTGCACTAATTGGAGGGGTTATTACAGGGATTTTAGCCTTTATTTTTTCATTTATCCCTCTAGTTGGTTATTGTAGCTGTTTCCTCTACCTTCTATCAGGTATTATCACTGGCTATCTCTTAAGTCAGGGATATCTTCCAAGTGACAGGGACTATCTTATCTCAGGTGCACTAAGTGGAGGTATTGCAGGTTTTGTCAGTTGGTGTCTAGACACTGTAATAACTATAGTAGATGGTTTTCTATCTGGAACATTAACTACTATGGATATGGACTTAGCAGTATTAGCCCTCTTACTTTTCATAGGAATCTTAGTATCCACTACAATAGGTGTAGCCTTTGGAGTTGTTGGAGCAGCAATGTATAGGATATGGAAGTATTGAAATAGTAAAGGGAGAAAGGTGAAGGGCCATGAGATTCAGAGATTTGTTTAAATCTGCAATAATTGGAGGGGTTATTACAGGGATTTTAGTATTTGTTTTTTCACTTACTAGTATAGAGTTAGGTTGCTGTTGTTGCTGTTTCCTCTACATTTTATCTGGTGTTATCACTGCCCATCTACTGGCCCGGAAACACATTTCCAGCGATAAAGACTATCTTATCTCAGGTGCACTAAGTGGAGGTATTGCAGGTTTTGTCAGTTGGCTGTTGTATACTTTGAAGGAGATATTGTATTTCCTACTTGAAATGTTATCACTGCTATCCCCAGTAGTAGGGTTTGGAGACTATCAAACCGCTGCCCTATATATAGGGGCATCTATAATGACCTCTGGAATGATCTTTATACTCGAGATTTTAGTACTTTTTATACTCTTCTTTGTATATCCCCTTCTAGGTGCCACCTTTGGTGTTGTTGGGACTGTACTCTATAGATTAGGAGTAGAGGCATTTAAGAGGCAATAGATATGGAATATAAAAGAGATGGAATGGCTAAAGCTGTACTTATTGGAGGGGTAGTTGGTGGAGTGCTTTTTTTCCTACTTCCCCTCTCTATTCTCCCCTACATCCTCTCTGGTGTTATTACCGCCTATCTCATGGGTAGGGGATCTCCAAGAAGTAACATGGACTATATAATAGCTGGGACATTAAGTGGATTTATTGCAGGTTTTGTCAGTTGGTGTCTAGATACCTTATTCATCCTTACACATGTCCCATCTATGGTAAGTCAGTATATGGACATGGTCCCCTCAATGAGGGATCATTTTATAGAGTTGGTATATAGGGAGAGTATAGTGGCAGTAAATAACTACAAGGTGAATATTCCCTTCTATACCATAGTAGGTGCTATCTCTGGGTTTACTGGGGGGATACTTTACGGAAAGTTAAGAAGGTGAAGAAAAATATGGGTAAAAAACTTCTCTATATCTATCTGGCACTTTTTATCCTCTATCTTATTTTTTATCTGGGTATTTTTTTAGCCCCCTACCTCTACGATAAAAATAGACTGTTATCCCACCTTATCTACAGTATATACTCCCCTATCTGTCATCAACTACCTGAGAGAAGTTACTTCATATTCAACCATAAGATGGGGGTGTGTGCCAGGTGTTTTGGGATATATACAGGGGCTCTATTGGGAATGATGATATACCCCTTTGTTAAAGGATTGGACAACTTTAAGATCCCCAATAAGTGGTATCTAATTTTGGCACTAATCCCCATGGGTATTGATGGCACCACCCAACTACTAGGTTTAAGGGAGAGCTTCAACGAGCTAAGGTTTGTAACAGGTTTTATGGGAGGATTTGTAGCCCTCTTCTATATCCTACCTGTAATGTTAAAAGGATTAAGAGAGTTTAATTTTTTTAAAGATTAATTTTACCCCCTCTTTCCCAGGGACTGTATTTTTAAACATCAACTTGTAGCCTCTATTCTGAGAGTAAATCTCCGAGAGTAAGTACATAAATGGACAGACATAGGGAGTTATCCTCTCCTTCATCACCCTCTCTAGAAAGGGAGTGAGGGTAGGTTTTATCACTTGAAACACTACCTCTTCCTCCCTATCTTCAATTTTTAAATCCTCTGCCAATCCAAATAGGTTAACAAAGAGATCCCTTATCTCCCTATCTGTCATGTTCTCTTTTAATATACCCTCCTCTTTCAAAAAGGATATCATCTCCTTTGCACTTTCCCTACCAAGAACCTGTCCTCCTGTACCTACAATATCTACCACAGCTTTGTTTATCCCGTAGTATAGAGCTGAGACAAAAATAGGGTCTATCTTCCTCATGGTAAAACCTTTTTTAACATATTTTTCAAGAGGTCACAGTGGGGGTAGACTATCTCATCTATCTCATCCTGGTAATCCTCCAGGATAGCCCTGATGGAGGTTAAAGTATCTCCACCTCTACAGAGACTACATCTTATTACAAAAGAGTTATCTTCAATATTTTCTTCATCCTTACAG
This sequence comes from Methanothermococcus okinawensis, assembly GCA_015661555.1. Taxonomy (GTDB): domain Archaea; phylum AGJL01; class Methanococci; order Methanococcales; family Methanococcaceae; genus Methanofervidicoccus; species Methanofervidicoccus okinawensis_B. The sequence goes on along the minus strand of DQVW01000015.1, from coordinate 1,657 downwards.
AGTATCCTTATCCTCATGGTTATCATTAAAAAAATATGTTAGAGGTACTGGGATAATTTCTCCTTCAGCTCCTCCTTAGTAGGAGCCCCAATAAAGGCAACTTCTCCGTTGATTACTATAGTAGGTACTGCCATTATTCCATATTTTGCAGCTCTCTCAGGTTCCTTCATAACGTCTATAAACTCTACCTCCACTCCTCCACCTATCTCTGAAACTACCTCCTCAACAACTCTCTTTGCAGGGGGACAGTGGGGACACATTGGGGAAGTGAAAACCTCTATCTTTACCATACTTATTACCTCCATATATTTTTAATTCCAGATCTCCTTAAAGTGTTGGAGAGCTTTAACTATATTCTCTAGGTCAGAAGGTGGGAATGCAAATATCATCTCTCCATCCTCTATACGGGCGTACTTTCTGGAACCGTTACATCCCAGTGTGGCGTTGGCTCTACCCCTTACCTTGACAGCAGCCACTGCATCTGCACATAGGGACTGAATACCTGAAAAGTCTCCCTGAAACCTTCCACCCTCTTTGTAGAGTAAGGCCTGTACCAATCTTAATACCTTCTTAGGTGTGGTTATCACCACTATTGCATCTGGTTCAAAGTCTCCATCACTTAGAGGTGCATAGACACTGGCATATATCTTCTCCTCTACCCTAGGTATGGCCTCTACAGTTCTCCTCGCAGCCTCCTCACTTTCAAAGTTACCTAACTTGTAGTATAACTTACCTGTAGCTAGGGGTTCAGGTGGATTTTGAAGGATCCCCAGTGCATAGGCTCCTCCTTTACAGGCATGTTTGTCTAAGGTGGCGTAGAATTTCTTCCCCTCCTTTCTAGCCAGTTGGATCATTTCACAGTGTCTTATCTCCTGCTCTATCTCTTGATAGCCCTCAGGGATTTCCTCCTTAGATTTTGCAAGTTTTACAGCAACTGCAGGGTACTCCAACCCTAGCAACTCCTCCAACTTCTTACCTAACTCTTTAATATCCACAGTATCACCTAAATTGTTGTCCCACTCTTAACTTTGACTTATAACAACTTTTATAGTTTTTCAAATACTGTAGTTGTGCTAACTATTTACACTACTGTAGCCTTTAGTATATAAATTTTTTTAATAGATGGACCGAAAAATTTATATATGAGAAATGTATCTATTTTGTGTGCAAACAAAATGCCTCGGTGGCTCAGCCTGGTAGAGCGCCTGACTTGTAATCAGGTGGTCGGGGGTTCAAATCCCCCCCGGGGCTCCATATTGGGAGATCAGGTTGGGCCTGTGGGGTAGCCTGGTCTATCCTTTGGGATTTGGGATCCTGAGACCCCAGTTCAAATCTGGGCAGGCCCATCACCCTATTGTAAGTCCGGCGGTAGTTCAGCCTGGTAGAACGGCGGACTGTAGATCCGCATGTCGCTGGTTCAAATCCGGCCCGCCGGACCATCCTCAAGGGCCCGTAGCTCAGCCTGGTAGAGCGCCTGGCTTTTAACCAGGTGGTCGAGGGTTCAAATCCCTTCGGGCCCGCCAATTATCTCTGTGGCATGACGGCCATAGCGGAGGGGCTACATCCGATCCCGTCCCGAACTCGGAAATTAAGCCCTCCAGCGATGCCCCAAGTACTGCCCTTGGGTGGGAACGGGGCGACGCCGTCAGCCACTTTT
>DQVW01000081.1 GCA_015661555.1 Methanothermococcus okinawensis | reverse complement strand
TAAGTACCCCAATATCAGGCACAGGGGGGAGGTTACTTATAAGAAATCTAAATGTTGCTATCTATAGTACAGGCCGTACCCAGTATATCCTTGGCAGCATCTACCCCTCCACTGGCTTCATAGCCTAACTCCTTAAATGCCATCTCTATGGCGGCCAAGGTTCCCAGTATATGGATCTCCCTTACCTCTCCCATATGTCCTATCCTGAATATCTTACCGCTGACCTGTCCCTGTCCTCCTGCAATGACCACCTTGTACCTGTTAGATAGGATCCCTCTAAACTTCTTATCCTCAATACCCTCTGGATACTTGGCAGAGGTTACAGTTATAGACCTTGCCCACTCCTCTGCAAATAGCTCTATACCCATGGCCTCCAACCCTGCAACTGTTGCCCTTGCCATCCTCTCATGTCTCTTGACCCTATTTTCCAAACCCTCCTCAAGTACCCTATCCAGTGCCTTGTTTAATGCATAGATGAGAGGTACTGCAGGTGTATAGGGCGACTCCCTTTTACTCTCAAACCTATCTCTATAGGCCTTTATATCCAGGTAGAAGGACTTACTCTCCGTGGAGTTTATAACATCCCAGGCCTTCTCACTTATGGATATGGCTGAGACCCCTGGAGGTGCCCCTAGACACTTCTGAGAACCTGTGACACATATATCTATATGGAATCTATCCACATCTACGTAGTCACCACCTAGGGAGGAGACGGTATCAACTATATAGAGGGCGTTGTAGTCCTTAACTATCTCTCCAATCTCCTTAATTGGATTCCTTACACCTGTGGATGTCTCGTTGTGAACTACGGTGACAGCCTTGATATCTGGATTCTCCTCCAAGATCCTCTTTACATCCTCAGGTCTTGCACCTTTCCCCCATGGATACTCCAATTTAACAACATCTCCCCTGTACACCTCTACAATCTTGGAGAACCTCTCTCCAAAGTTACCGTTACATATGGTAAGTACCTTATCCCCCCTCTCTACAGTGTTGGCAATAGCCATATCCATAGCTGCAGTTCCAGATCCTGTGATGATGTAAACATCCCCCTGGGTAATAAATACCTTCTTCATCTTCTCTACAGTATCCTCCAACAGTACCCTGAACTCCTCTGTTCTATGACCTATAACAGGATAGGCCATTGTATTCAATACCTCACTTGATACCATGGTAGGTCCTGGGATCATGAGAAGTTTCTCATATTCTATCTTCTTCATCCTCTCCCTCTTTTTACTTTAAGAGTTACTTCTAAGTTTTCTTATCATCTCAATTCTCTTTTTAATTAACTCTATCTTACCTATATCCCTCCTGTGGAATACCTCCCCCTCTATATACTTCATGGCCTCCTCAACGATCCTCTCACACTCCTCAATATTTTCCGATATACCAACTAGGGCAACACTTCTTGAACCTGTTAGGTACAACTTACCATCCCTCTCATCTACCGAGGCGTAGTAGAGAAGTGCCCCAGTCTCTCTTATCTTCTCCTCCTCTACCTTTATAACCTTACCCTTTACAGGATTTGTTGGATACCCCTTTGGTGCCACGTACTTACATACACTTGCCTTCCTCTCAAACTCCACATTTATCCTATCTAAGGTACCATTAACTATGGCCTCACAGATCTCCAGGAAGTGGTTCTTCAACAGGGGTAGTATATTCATGGCCTCAGGATCCCCAAACCTTGCGTTGTACTCCACCACCTTTGGACCATCGGCTGTTAACATAAATTGGCCGTAGAGGATACCCTGGTATGGGCCAACCTCCTTTCTTATGGCCTCAACTGTCTCCCTCATGATTTCTTTAGCCTCCTCTAGATCCCTGTCAGTTAAGAATGGTAACTTGTGATCTGGACAGGAGTAGGATCCCATACCTCCAGTGATAGGTCCCCTATCCCCCTCGTAGGCGTGGGGGTGATCCTGGACTGCAGGTGTGAAGGCGATATTCTTCCCGTCTACAAATCCATGAAGTGTAAACTCTACTCCTACAAGTTTCTCCTCTATTACTACCTTCCCCCCACCAATCTTCTTCTCCAGGATCTCCCTTGCATACCCCTTGGCCTCTTCGTTGTCCTTCAGTTGTTCCCCCACCACCTTTACCCCTTTACCTCCAGTTAATCCCACGGGCTTTACAACAACATCTATTCCCCTCTCACTTAAACTGTCTATGTACTCCTCCACACCCTCGTAGGTGTCAAAGGAGGCGTATTCCACAGACCCCTTTATACTGTACTTCTTCATCAACTCCCTCATAAACTCCTTACTGGTCTCAATCTGGGCAGCTTCTTTCCTTGGCCCTACAGTAGGTACCCCCATATCCCAGAGTACATCTGCCGCCCCTGCCTCCAAAGGTGCTTCGGGACCGATAACTGCAATGTCTGGTTTCACCTCCTCTGCAAAGGACTTTATAGCCTCTAGATCTGTCTCAGGTTTTAGGGAGACCTTCTCTGAGAGTCTGTATATCCCTGGATTCCTGTTCTTCATCAGTGTATAGAGTTTTACAGAGGGGCTCTTCTTTAGAGCCTCTGCAATGGCGTGTTCCCTCGCCCCACCGCCTATTAGCAGCACCTTCATCCTATCACCAGGTTTTTTATATTAGGTATTAACACTTTTATAAAATAAATACCTTATAGGGTGAGAAAGTGCTAAAAGAGGCCCTAAAAAGTGCAGATGCCAGAGAGATTGCACCTCTGGCATATGCCATACACATCCTAGTAAATAAGCTACCTGTGGCCATGAGATCCAGGGAGAAACCTGGTGTAAGGGTTGAAAAGGGTAAAATAGTAGATACCAACTACGAGGGATACGTCTTAAAGTTGGCCATGGAGTTGAAGAGGACCTTGAGGGTAAGTGTTATAGAGGGGCCCTATGCAGGACTTCCAGTAATAGTGGTACCTATAATGGACAACGACGAGGTGCTGGGAGCAGTTGGGGTGGTAGATATCACTGCAGGTATATTTGAGGAGGTACTACTCCTGGCAAGGAGGCCGGAGTTGATGAAGTTCCTACCTGAGGATGTCTTCCCCAAGTAAGAGAGGAAAGGTGAAAGTATGAAGAAGGTGTTTATCTTTCCACCTAACAGCCTAATACTTGGAGATCTTGTTGAGAGGTTTGGTCACAAACCCCTAATGCTCAACAACGTCATAGGTAAGAAGGTTAGAACTGCAGAGATAGACAGCCCCCCTATGAATATAACAGATGAGGATCCTAAGAAGGGATTACGTTATGCGGCTATAGAGGTACCCTCTGGAATAAGGGGGAGGATGGCACTAATAGGGCCTCTAATCGAGGAGGCGGAGGCTGCCATTATCATGGATGAGGCTCCTATGGCCTTTGGATGTATAGGTTGTGCCAGGACCAACGAACTTATAAAGTACCTGGTAAGAAAGAGGAAGATACCAAGGTTAGATCTTGTCTATCCTAAAAACGAGGAGGAGGCAAAAGTTGTAGTTCAAAAGATAGCCAAATTCCTTAAGGAGTTGGAGTAAATCTCTTTTTTTAATTATAGTTGTGTTAATTCTACCTCTCTTTTTTAATAAATTTCACCCTTAGGAGGGATAATTTTGATAGTAAACTGTGATCTCCATATTCACTCTAGATTTGCAGGTGGGACCTCAAAACATATGGACATAGAGCACGTACTGAGATACGGGAAGTTAAAGGGTCTCCATATAATAGGTACTGGCGACTGCCTCCATCCCAGATACCTTCAGGAGATCCAGGAGTACAGAGACAGTAATTTAATCCTAACTGTAGAGATAGAGGATAGGAATCGGGTCCACCACCTTGTACTACTACCCTCCATATCCAAGGCCTATGAACTTAGGGAGAGGTTAAAGAGATACTCCAACAACATAGAGGTTGAAGGGAGACCTAAGGTTACCCTTGGAGGGGGGGAGCTAATGGAGATAGTTAGGGAGGCTGGAGGGCTGATAGGACCTGCCCATGCCTTCACCCCCTACACCAGTCTCTACAAGTCCTTCGACTCCATATACCAGTGTTACGGGAGGAAACCTGATTTTGTAGAGTTAGGGTTGTCCGCAGATAGTGATATGGGGGATATGGTAGAGGAACTTAGGGACATACCCTTTCTAAGTAACTCCGATGCCCACTCCTACCATCCCTACAGGTTAGGTAGGGAGTTCAATCAATTTGAAGTTAGGGGTATTGGAGGTCTTGAGGAGAACTTCGAGGAGATAAGGAGGGCTATAAAACATAAGAAAATACTTGCAAACTACGGACTAGCTCCAGCCCTTGGAAAGTACCACCTAACAGCCTGTTCAAAGTGCTATCTAAGATACCGTATAGAGGATGCCGTAAAGTTGAACTTTAGATGTGCCAGGTGTGGAGGGATTATAAAAAAAGGGGTCTACGATAGGACCTTGGAGTTGTCCAGGGATAAGAAGGTTATCCATCCAGAGTTTAGACCCCCCTACTACAGGATAGTTCCCCTCTCCCAGATTATCTCCCTCTCTATTGGCAAAGGGATAGATACAAAGGTCGTTGAGAACCTCTGGAGGAAGTACATTGAACACTTCGGCAACGAGATAGAGGTCCTTATCAAGGAGGACATCTCCAACTTGATGAAGATAAATGAGAAGGTTGGTAGAACTATCGAGATGTTTCGGAAGAACAGGATATACTACTACCCTGGAGGAGGAGGGGAGTACGGCAGGATATTGAAAACCCCTCCAAAGATCAGATGGTATAAACCTGTTACCACCTTGGACAACTGGTTAAAGTAAAATTTTAAACTATCAACTTCTTGCCAACATGTCCATATATAAAGTTGTTCAACTTACTGAGAAATTTCGCAGCGTATAGACCTGTACAGTGAAGGGGCATTATAAATTCAAAGTCCTGGGTGGAGAAGTAGTCGTATATCTTCTTTATATACTCCCTGGAGGCGTGCATAAGATGGAAACCTCCTACAACCCCCCTAATCCTCCCCTTTATCTTCTTGGCGTATTCTACAACGTTGATTATCCCACTGTGGGCACATCCTGTAAATACCACATCCTCCACAATCATAAACATGTCATCCTCTACATAGTCTATCTTACAGCTACCATCCTCCAATACCTTGTAAAATAGATCCCTCTCGTAGGGAAAGGGCCTCTCAACCTTTCCAGATATTACCATATCCCCCTCAAAGTGGGGTTTGTCATCTACAAGTATCAAGTTCCTCCTCCTTAACTCCTCTTTAAGTCCCCTGTCTATTCCAATATACCTTCCCTCCCTGTACCTATCTACAAAGGCCTCTGGATGGATATAGATGGGAGTCTCAGGCCTCCTCTCTACAATATACTTCAATCCATCTGTGTGGTCGTAGTGGCCATGACTTATAACTATGTAGTCGAAGTTGTCATCCTCCCCCATCAATCTTAAATTCCTACATAGGATGTTAGGATCTGGACCGGCGTCAAAGAGTATCCTTTTATCCTCAGTTTTTACAACTATTGATAGACCATGTTTGGCTATGTAGGGTTTACTTGCAATGTTGTCAACGAGAACTAGGATCTCCATAGGGATCCACCTTTTATGGTCTTTAGTTATAATAATAATTATAAAAGGGATACTATGAAGATATTTGGGATATTAGATCTCTCCACCCTGGACTATCCAAAGAAGTGCTCCTCTGTTGTATTTATGAGTGGTTGTAACATGAGGTGTGGATACTGTCACAACTACCTTCAGATGAAGAAAAACACCTACGACCTTCCACCCTACAAGGTATACAAGAGTATAGATTTAACCTTCTCAGAGGCTGTAGTGGTAAGTGGAGGGGAGCCTACTGTGCAACCTCAGGATCTCAAGGAGTTCTGTAGGATAGTTAAGAGGGAGGAAAACCTTCCAATAAAGTTGGATACCAACGGGTCCAATGTGGATACTGTAAAGGAGCTGATCCAGGAGGGACTTATAGACTACCTAGCCCTAGATGTTAAATGTGCCTTTGAGAAGTACTGGGATATTGCCCAATACGACGGTGGTAAGATAGAAAGTAACGTGAGGAAACTTTTAAAGATATGTAAAGAGGAGGGTGTCTTCCTCGAGTGTAGAACAACCTATGTACCTGGGAAGATGGATAGGGGAGATATCTACACCATCGTTAAGACTGTAAAGGGCTGTGATCTCTACGCCCTACAGCAGTTTGACAGTGAACATGCCTGGAAGGAGGAGTACAGGAGGTTGAGGGAGCCTACCTTGGAGGAACTTTTAGAGTTGGGAAGGATTGCCAAGGAGTACATACCTAACGTTGTTGTTAGATCCAAGGAGGGGATAGTGTATCTCTAAAAAATAAATCAGGGATAGACATGTTGAACTTTGGAACTGCAGGGATACCTCTAAGTACAAAGCCAAGGACCACTAAAAATGCCTTTTACCTCCTGAGGAAGATGGATCTAAATGCCCTGGAGTTGGAGTTTGTACATGGAGTCAATATAAAGGAGAAAGGTGCCAAGGATCTTGTGGAACATTCTAGGAAGATCGTAGTAAGTGCCCATGCCCCCTACTACATAAATCTCAATGCAAAGGAGGAGGAGAAGGTTGAGAGAAGTATAAACCATATAATAAAAACTGCAAAAGTAATCAACATCTTCAACAGGTACTCCGAGATCAATAAGAACGTTGTATTTCATCCAGGGTACTACCTGAAGATGGATAAGAAAGAGGTATACAAGGTTATGGTAAAGAACATTGGGAGGATACTGGACTATTTAAAGGACAACAGGATAAATGTAATGTTGAGGCCGGAAACCACTGGAAGGATTACCCAGTTTGGAGATCTAGATGAGACCCTCTCCCTCTCCCAGGAGCTGGGAATACTACCCTGTATAGACTTTGCCCATATCTATGCAAGGAGCATGGGGAGGATAAACGACTACAACTCCTTCTACAAGATACTGGAGAAGGTGGAGGATACCCTTGGAAAGGAGGGTATATACGATATGCATATCCATGTCTCAGGGATCCAGTACGGAAAAGGTGGTGAGAAGAACCACCTACCACTTCAGGAGTCTAAATTTAACTACAGGGAACTTCTTAAGGCGTTGAAGGACTACGGTGTAAGGGGTACCGTTATCTGTGAGAGCCCAAGGTTGGAGTACGACGCCCTTATCCTGAAAAAGGAGTATGAGAATCTGGAGTAGTTACTCCACGGTGACACTTTTAGCAAGTCCCCTTGGTTTATCCACATCCCTACCAAGTTCCACGGCCTTGTAGTAGGCTAGTAACTGACAAGCTGGTGCATAGAGGAAGGGGCTTACCTCCTCCAACACCTCAGGTATCTCTATCAGGTGATCTACCACCTCTATCTCTACAGGGGAGATGGCAACTACCTTACCATTTCTAGCTTTTATCTCCTCTATGTTGGATACTACAGATCTGAAGAGCTCACTGGTGGAGGGTGGCACAAGGGCTACAGTATCCATGTTCTCGTCTATAAGGGAGATGGTACCATGTTTCAGAAACCCACTACTCATACCCTCTGCATGTAGATATGTAATCTCCTTGAACTTTAGAGCCCCCTCCAAGGCATTTGGTAGATTTATACCCTTGGAGATAAAGATGTAGTTTTTGGCCTTTAAACTCTCTGCCACCTTCTTTATACCCTCCCTCTTTTCAATAACCTCCTGGATGTACCCTGGAATTTTCTCTATCTCCCTCTCAAATACCTTCATATCCCTACCAACTATTTTACCGTACTCTATGAAGAGTCTGTAGAGTATCATAAGTTGGGAGAGGTAGGTCTTTGTGGCACATACAGATATCTCAATACCTGCTCCCATCATAACTGTGATGTCACTTATCCTCGTTGCAGTGGAGCCCAGTACATTTACCACAGTGGCAGTTTTTGCCCCCTTACTCTTGGCATACCTTATGGCCTTTATGGTGTCGTAGGTCTCCCCGCTCTGGGTGATCCCTATAACTAGGGTATCCTCATCTACTATACCCTTTACCAAGAACTCAGAGGCGTCACAGGGAATGACTAACTTGTTTAACTTTGAAAACCAGTACTCCCCCACCATCCCCGCATGGAGGGAGGTGCCCATACCTACGATATAGACCCTACTGTAGTCCCTTATGCACCTTGCCAACTCCTCTATCTCCTCCTTGGACACCCTTGCAGAGTTCTTTATAACCTCAGGCTCCTCCATGATCTCCTTGAGCATGAAGTGCTCATATCCCCCCTTCTCCGCAGTCTCTATATCCCAGTCCACCTTTATCTTCTCCCTCTCACTGCTAACATCCCTCTCCTCCAATAAATTGTAGATGGAGTAATTTACCCCATTTCCCCCCCTCTGGAGGATAACCATATCCCCCTCCTCTAGAGGGATAACATCCTTTGTCCACTCCAAAAAGGCAGATATATCGCTACCTAGGAAGCACTCCTCCCCTTTAACCCCTAGAATTAGAGGGTTCTCATTTCTCACCCCAAGGAGTAGATCTGGGAAATTTTTATTTAAAATAAGTAGTGCATAGGTACCCTCTAGTCTCTTTATAGCCCTCTTTACAGCTTCGATATACTCCTCCTGGGAGATGTGGGATTTATTCAACCTCTTTAGCTCCTCCTCGATGAGATGGGG